>JBDSHT010000386.1:0-19055 GCA_039918315.1 Ginsengibacter sp.
ACCGCCAATGCCGGTGCTAATGTAAGCATCACGCTACCCACTAATACCGCCACATTGAATGGAAGTGGCCTCGATTCAGATGGCACTATCAGCAGTTATAAATGGGTGAAAATATCTGGGCCAGGGGCATATAATATTTTCAATGTTAACGCGGCTGTTACAAATGTTTCAGGACTTACAGAAGGCACTTATCAATTTGAACTAACTGTAACCGACAATATAGGCGCAACCGCCAAATCCAGTGTACTGGTAACAGTTAGCCCAGCAATTAATATTTTACCAGTCGCAAATGCCGGTAGCACCCGGAGCATAACGCTTCCGATAAACTCAGTTCAACTTTCCGGAATCGGTACAGATGCAGATGGAACTATCGTTGGATATAAGTGGACATATGTGTCGGGCCCGGGAAGTTACTATATTGTCAATGATGCGTCTGCAGTAACTGATGTTACCGGACTTGCAGAAGGGATTTATAAATTTGAATTAACTGTAACCGACAATAGCGGCGCGACTGCAAAATCCAGGGTACAGGTGAACGTTAACCCGGCGGATAATATTCTACCTACAGCGAACGCAGGAAGCGCCCAACAGATAACACTTCCCCTGAATTTTGTGAAACTTTCCGGAACCGGAATAGATACAGACGGAACTATCGTTAGTTATAATTGGGCAAAAACATCGGGCCCATCAATCTATAATATTGTGGATGGAACTTCTGCAGTAACAGACGCAACGGGACTGACCGAGGGCATTTATTATTTCGAACTAACTGTTACCGATAACAAGGGTGCGATAGGTAAATCCAGTGTACAGGTAACTGTTAGCCATGCAATTAATATACCACCAACTGCAAATGCAGGAAATGATCAACAGATCACACTTCCTTTGAACTTAGTAAAACTTTCTGGATCAGGTTTAGATACAGACGGAACCATTGTAAGTTATCAATGGTCAAAAATATCTGGCCCCTCAGTCTATAACATTTTGAATGCTGCGTCTGCGGAAACAGACGTTACCGGACTTACAGAAGGAGTCTATGAATTTGAATTAACTGTTACAGATAATAATGGGTCGTCTGCGATATCTATTGTTCAGGTGACAGTGCTGGCGGCGATCAATATTCCACCGACAGTGAGTGCCGGTAGTAGTCAAGTTATAACGCTTCCCCTCAAGACTGTTTCCTTAAAAGGAGCCGCTACGGATATAGACGGAACCATAGTTAAGTATCAATGGACAAAAATTTCAGGTCCCTTGGGCTTCAATATTGTGAATGCATTATCTGCTGAAACAGGTGTGATCGATCTTGCGGAAGGGATTTATAATTTTGAATTAACCGTTACTGATAATAAAGGCGCAACTGCAAAATCCAGTGTGCAGGTGTTTGTTAACCCGGCAATTAATATTCCCCCAACAGCAAATGCCGGCAGCAATAAAAGTATCACACTTCCTCTCAACACAGTTTCACTAAAAGGAACCGGAACAGATACAGATGGAACCATCGTTAGTTACAAATGGACAAAAATATCTGGCCCGGCGAACTATAATATTGTGGTCGCGAACTCTGCTGAAACTGACGTTACAGGTCTTATAGAAGGGATTTATAAATTTCAATTAACTGTTACTGATAATAATGGATCGTCTGCAATATCAAATGTACAGGTAACAGTGAATGGGATAGTTAATATTTCTCCGGTTGCAAGTGCAGGAAACGATAAAAGTATCACCCTTCCAATAGACAATGTTTTATTAAAAGGCACCGGTACGGATTCAGATGGGACTATTGTTAGTTATCATTGGGCTAAAATATCCGGGCCATCAAGTTATAATATTTTGAATGGAGGTTCTGCTGAAACAGAGGTTACTGGCCTTACAGAAGGATTTTATAATTTTGAATTAACAATTACGGACGACCAAGGCGCAACAGCAAAATCCGGTGTACAGGTTACTGTTAGTCCTGAAATTAATATTCCTCCGGTTGCAAATGCAGGGGGTAATAAAAGTATCACGCTTCCAATAGACAATGTTTTATTAACAGGCTCTGGTACAGATACAGATGGAACTATTGTTAGTTATAAATGGACAAAAATATCAGGCCCGGCAAGCTATAATATCGTGAGTGAAACTTCTGCTGAAACAGATGTTACAGGCCTTGCCGAAGGTATTTATCAATTTGAATTAACCGTTACCGATAACAAAGGTGCAACTGCCAAATCCAACGCACAGGTGATTGTAAATGCAGTATTCAATATACCACCAACAGCAGATGCCGGCAGCAATAAAAGCATCACACTTCCTGTCAACACAGTTTCATTTAAGGGAACCGGTACAGATAATGATGGTGCTATTTCTAGCTATCAGTGGACAAAAAAATCCGGGCCTTCGAGTTACAATATAATTGATGCTGCGTCAGCAACAACGGAAGTGTCCGGACTTATTGAAGGTGTTTATAATTATGAATTAACTGTAACCGATAATAAAGGTGCAACGGCAACATCCAGTGTGGAAGTAATTGTTAATCGTGCTCTCAATGTTCCGCCTACTGCTAATGCAGGTATTGATTTAGATATTACACTTCCAATTAATAATGTTTCATTAACAGGAAGCGGGACAGATTCAGATGGTATTATTGTTAGTTATAAATGGATGAAAGTTTCAGGCCCTGCTGGCTTTACTATTACAAACTCTGACTCTGCCAATACTGATATTAATGATTTGGTAGAAGGCATTTATCAATTTGAATTGAAAGTTACTGATGATAAAAATTCAACAGCAACTTCCAGTGTATTGGTTACTGTTAGTCCAGCAGTTAACATTCCTCCTGTGGCAAATGCAGGCACCAATAAAACTATTACACTCCCTGTCAATACTGTTACTTTGACTGGAAGTGGTACGGATGTAGATGGAACTATTGTTAGCTACCATTGGATGAAAACTTCTGGTCCAGCCAGTTTTATAATTATAAATTCTGATTCTTCAAAAGTTGATATTAGCGACCTTGTTGAAGGCGTTTATGAATTTGAGTTAACCGTCACTGACAATGCAGGAGCAGACACTTCATCCACGGTCCAGGTTATCGTAAATCCTGCCAATAATATTCCTCCAACCGCAAACGCTGGTGCAAATAAAAACATTACTCTTCCTGTCAATACTGTCACATTAGACGGAAGTGGACTGGACACCGATGGAACTATCGTCAGTTATAAATGGTCAAAAGTTTCTGGTCCATTTTGGTACACTATCCATAACTCTTCCTCAGCAACAACAGATGTTTCTGGTTTAATCCAGGGGACTTATAAATTTCAATTAACGGTTACTGACAATAAGGGCTCTAAGGCCTCGGCTACTGTTCAGGTGATAGTTAAAGCCGCAGTCAATGTGCCGCCAAGTGTATCTGCTGGAACCGATCAGCAAATCACTCTTCCAATAAATGCGGTTACACTTTCAGGTGTTGGTGCAGATACCGATGGAAGTATAGTTAGTTATCATTGGGCAAAAATATCTGGCCCATCGAGTTATAGTATCGTAAATTCTTCGTCTGCATCAACCGATGTAACCGGACTTAGAGAAGGGGTATATCAGTTTGAATTAATTGTTACTGACAATAAAGGTGCTACGGGAAAATCCAGTGTACTGGTAACTGTTAGCCCTGCACTTAATATTCCGCCAATTGCAAATGCAGGAAGTAATACAAGTATCACGCTACCCGTAAACACAGTTTCACTGATAGGAAGCGGTGCCGATAATGATGGAACTATAGTGGCTTATCAATGGACAAAAGTATCGGGCCCAAGTCAATTCAGTATTATAAATCCGGGTTCAGCTACTACAGGTATTAACAGTTTGGCAGCAGGCACTTATGAATTTGAATTAACAGTTACTGACAATGATGGTGCATTTGCAAAATCAACGGTGCAAGTGACCGTGAATGAAGCAATCAATATTCCACCTGCGGCAAATGCAGGTAGCAATGTAAGTATCAGGCTCCCGGTTAATACAGTTTCATTGGCAGGAACCGGGACAGATACGGACGGAACTATAGTAAGTTATAATTGGAAAAAAATATCTGGCCCTTCTAAGTTTACTATCACAAATTCAGATTCTTCAAAAGCAAATGTTACTGATTTGGTAGAAGGTATTTATGAGTTTGAGTTAACTGTTACTGATAATAAGGGAGCCAATGCTTCCGCCACTATTCAGGTTACCGTGACTGAAGCAATCAATATTTCCCCTACCGCAAATGCAGGTATTGATAAAAGTATAACGCTACCAGGCAATACAGTTTCACTAACAGGAAGCGGTACGGATGTGGATGGAACTGTTGTAAGTTATAGTTGGAGAAAAGTATCTGGCCCGATTTTATTTACTATTGTGAATCCAGGCTTGCCGAATACAGACATTAATAATTTGGTAGAAGGTATTTATCAATTTGAATTAACTGTTACCGATAACAAAGGATCTTCTTCAATATCCACTATGCAGGTAATAGTTAATGCAGCAATTAATATTCCACCTACATCAAATGCAGGGAGTAATAAGAGTATCACGTTACCGGTTAATACCGTGTCATTAATAGGGGCCGGTGCCGATACGGACGGAACAATTACTAAGTATCAATGGACAAAAATATCTGGACCATCTATCTTTAACTTTGTGAATGCATCCGCTGCAATGACAGATGTTTCAGGGCTATTGGAAGGTATCTATAATTTTGAGCTAACTGTAACCGATAATAAAGGTGCTACAGCCAAATCCAGTGTGCAGGTGACCGTTAACCCTGCAGTCAATATTCCACCGACAGCATATGCTGGTAGCAATAAAAACATTACGCTTCCTGTGAATACAGTTTCATTAACCGGAACCGGTACAGATACAGATGGAACTATTGCCAATTATAAATGGGTAAAAATTTCCGGGCCATCGAGCTATACCATTGTAAATAATACATCAGCAACAACAGATGTTTCCGCACTTTCCGAAGGAATTTATAATTTTGAATTGACCGTTACTGATAATAAAGGTGCAACAGCAAAATCCACTGTGCAGGTGACTGTTAACCAGGCAATCAATATTCCGCCGACAGCAAATGCGGGAAATGGTAAAAGCATTACGCTTCCTGTGAATACGGTTTCATTAATAGGAACAGGCACAGATACAGATGGAACTGTTGCCAGTTATAAATGGATTAAAATTTCGGGTCCATCGAGCTATAACATAGTAAGCAATACATCATCAACAACACAAATCACGGCACTTACTGAAGGGATTTATAATTTTGAATTGACCGTGACTGACAATAGAGGTGCTACAGCTAAATCCAGTGTACAGGTAACTGTTAACCCGGCAATCAATATTCCACCTACAGCAAATGCAGGAAGCAATCAAAGCATTATACTTCCTGTAAACACAGTTTCATTAACCGGAACCGGTACAGATACAGATGGAAATGTTGCTAGTTATAAATGGACAAAAATATCTGGACCATCTAGCTATAATATTGTGAAGAATACTTCAGCGATAACGGATGTTACGGGGCTTACCGAAGGTATTTATCAATTTGAACTGGCTGTTACAGACAACAAGGGGGCAATTGCTTACTCCTCTGTTTCAGTCACTGTCAATGCGGCAAATAATGTTCCACCAACAGCAAACGCAGGTAGCAATAACAGCGTTACGCTACCTAACAATTCGGTTTCTTTAGCCGGAAGCGGTGCGGATGTGGATGGAACTATCGCTAGTTATAAGTGGACAAAAATTTCCGGTCCATCGGGCTATACTTTTGTGAACGCATCATCTGCAGTTACTGATGTGTTTGGACTTACTGAAGGGGTTTACAAATTTGAACTAACTGTTACTGATAATAAAGGTTCGACTGCTAAATCCAGTGTACAGGTGACTGTTAACCCGGCAAATAATATTTTACCTACTGCAAATGCCGGAAGCAATAAAAGTATCACGCTTCCAATCAATACAGTTTCGTTGGCCGGAAGTGGGTCAGATGCAGATGGAGCAATTGCAAGTTATAAATGGATAAAACTATCAGGCTCGTCAAACTTTAATATTATAAATGCTGCATCAGCAGTAACCGATGTTACGGGACTTACTGAAGGCATTTATCAATTTGAATTAACTGTTACTGATAATAAAGGGGCTACTGCCAAATCCAGTGTACAGGTGACTGTTAACCCGGCAAATAATATTTTGCCTACTGCAAATGCCGGAAGCAATAAAAGTATCACTCTCCCCATCAATACGATTTCGTTGGCCGGAAGTGGGTCAGATGCAGATGGAACTATCATAAGTTATAAGTGGGCAAAAATATCAGGCCCATCGAACTATAATTTTGTAAATGCTGCATCCGCAGTAACAGATGTTACCGGACTTACAGAAGGAATATATATGTTTGAGTTGACCGTCAGTGACAATAAAGGTGCGACTGCAAAATCCAGTGTACAGGTGACTGTGAGTGCTGTAATCAACATTGCGCCAACAGCAAATGCTGGAAGCAATAAAAGTATCACTCTCCCTGTCAATACAATTTCATTAACTGGAAGCGGGTCAGATGCAGATGGAACTATCACAAGTTATAAATGGACAAAAATATCAGGCCCATCAGGCTATAATATTGTGAATGCTGCATCAGCAATAACAGATGTATTTGGTCTTACTGAAGGCATCTATCAATTTGAATTAACAGTAACAGACAACCAGGGTGCTACCGCGAAATCTATAATGCAGATAACCGTAAACGCTGCCGTAGTTTCTGTGGGTAATAAACTTCCTGTTGCAAATGCTGGCGCAGATATTACGATTACAATTCCAACTAATAATGTAAAATTACTGGGAAGTGGAAAGGATGAGGATGGAGTGATTAAAAGCTATGGCTGGCGCCAGATTTCGGGACCACAAAGTTCAAATATCGTTTCACCCAATGAAGCCGTAACTGATGTTAATGATCTCGTAGGTGGAACTTATGAATTTGAGTTAACTGTAACCGATAGTGTTGGTGGAATAGGAAGAGATACGGCAGTTGTGGTAGTTGCTTTAGGAAGATTGGCAGCCCCACCTGAGTCAAACAGTTTTAAAGTTTATCCAAACCCGGTTGTAGATATTGCAACTGTTGATGTAAATACTAAAGAGCAGAATACTGATATAACTATGGTTGTGGAAGATATTAATGGAAGGACAATTATCAGGAAGAATTTTAAATCGACTCAGTTTAATGTGAAAGAGAAAATTAATTTAAGTAATATGGGGAAAGGTGTATATCTGGTAACCATTTATTATAATAAAACTGACCGCCAAACTATGCAGATCGTGAAATTGTAAATGTTGACTTTGAAGATTGCAAACTATTCTCAATCTCAAAAGGAATGAATCAAAACTGTTCTGAAAAACTGATGTTAGGTAAGGGGAATTGGAATCTGTTTGAAACAAAATAAATGAAGTATAGTTATTAAAAAGGTGCCGGTCTTGCGATCGGCACCTTTTATTTGTGGAACCAAGAAATAAATTAGGAAAGAGTAATGTGTGTTAAAAATCTTTTAGAGCAAATAATTTTAAATCGATACAAGCATTGAGGGTTAGTTGTTTGGGTTAAAATTTATTTAGGGCTTGCTGTTTATGTCAGGCCCAACACATTTTACAATATGAGCAATGTGACTTATATTTTATGTTGATTTGTATCCATATTATTTCTTTAAGGAGCAGGCAATAAAGTACCCGCCCGGTTAATTTAACCAGGTTGAGTACCACGATGATAGTGGCTATCCACGACAGGCTTGTATCGGATAGCCGCGCCTTCACTCTATTCAAACCGTATGCTGTTTTGGCTTGTCCAAACTTACCTTCTACCGGATTTCTATCGCCTGGTCTTATATGGTTTGGTTCCATTGCCTTCGAAGGCCGTCCTAACGCTTTGGCTACGAGTTCGATCTTTAATTCCTTTAGTGCTTTCCTGTTAGCCCGATTGCAATAAATTTTATCTGCAAATATCTTTTTAGGATAACACCCCGTCCGTTTCCTATACCGTTCTACTGTTGCAATCAGGGTGGTGCCTTCATTGTAGGCATCCCATGAAGACTCTTCTAAAAAAGCAAATCCATTGGTAATGCTTATGTCAATTTTTGCCCCAAACTCTACTTTGGCATTCTGTTTTCCTCTTACTATCGGACGTACATGCGGTTGATGGATACTTACTATCCTATCATCAATACTATGGATTTTTTTTTTGTGCATTTCACTTTGTTGATCGTAAAGTGTTTGTATCACTAAAAAATATTTGTATCGATTCTTCTTAAAAGGGATTTCTTCAAAATGCTGCAGAAGAACATAAATATTTTTTATATTCCGGTGTAGGCATGCCAGTTGCTTTTTGATCGCTCCCCGTATTTCTTTTTTTGTTTTATGCTTCTTCTGGGCTACTTTCAGATACTGCTTACGGGCTATCTCTCTATAAGTTCTTGGCTTGGTAATTCCTTTTTTCAAACCACATAAAAAGTCAATCAGCTCTTCTGATTTTTCTCTCGCATCATTGAGCAAATTTAAGTCAGTAGGATACCGGATATCCTGTGGACATGCCGTGGCATCTACAATTAATTCTCCTTCATGAGCAACATCTTCTTCTTTAAGTGGTGGATGGTCAATTGATGATTGGTTTTCACAATCACTTCCGGACTTTCCCTCTGCTTCATCGTCTTGACCTTCCTTCGTTTCAGCAGATACTTCAACAACGCCCGGCAACAAGCCATTTAATTGCAAGATCTTTTCGTTAATCTCATTGATATGTTTTACCCCCAGACGTTTTCTTATGTCAACGAATAACGATGGATCGAAGGGTGCCTCATTGCTAAAACTGGAATAGCCAATAAAATATTGCATGTAAATATTTTCCTGGATGGCATTTATAGTTTCTCTGTCACTGAAATCGCACATGTGTTTAATAATCAAAGAACCAATGACTACTCTCGGGTTGATACCATCAGCTCCCTTACTTTTATTATTCAATCGTTTTGAATAAATATTGGTGATATTATCCCAGGGAATCTTCTCAGCAAGAATGACCCATCGATTATTAACATCCAGGTTTTGAGCAAAAGGAGTATCGAAACCCACAAGAGTTAGTTGAGATGGACTAACATATTTAGACTTGGATGCACGGTTTTTTAATGCCTTGGCCATATTCGCTTGCATTTAATTGAAACAAATCTCAATAATATTCACAACAGTAAAGGGTTTAAATAAAATCAGCAGACCCTATTTAACGGTTGAGAAAATTCAAAGTATCGATCAATGTTTCAAAAATATTTGATCGAATACTTTCAAGTCAGTTTGAAAACTTTTGAGTTAGGTAGCAGGCTTGGTTGAAATCTAAGATTAGATAACTATACATTTTGCGAAATATATCCATTAGTCAATTTTTTTAATTTTCTTTCATTTTGATGGCTATATGGAGTGCAATAAATCCAATGCACTGGCTTTGTAGTTTAGTGATTTGCCGAATGCTCTTGATACCATTAAAATTATGAAACACCATTTGACAAGAAGGCGAAAGCAAATAAGGAGCTAATTTTTTTTATTCTCTGTATGTGGAGAACATGCGTCGCCAGTTTTGAGTCTTATAGTCACAATTTGACTAAAAACAAAAGATATAAGTATGATCCAAAAGGGCATAGAAATATAAAACATTCTCCGGTATCCGCTTACTAAAGAAGATCCGAAAAAGTAAATTAAAAAGAATAGCAATAAAAAAACAAGTTCAGGTGGTAACTTCTTCCAAAACAATATGCATAAAATAAAAGCAAAAAATAAAGGTATCATTATCAGCATATTAGGAATTAGGGTAAAATAGGTTTTTATGGATTGTGTTGAATTGGAAAAAGGGAAGGAAAATAATAGCCTGCCGCAATTAGCCATCCAATTCAAAAAGTATTTTTTTGGATGCTTTACTATATTTTTAATGGCCATTGCCCTATAAGCTTGATCTTTTTGAACAGGATTTAAAATTAAAATGCTATCTATAAATTCTTTATGATTCGGATTGGAATATAATTCCCTTTCATTGCTCCAGTCACCCAATTCATTTTCATAAGGTGAACTCATTGTATACAAAGACATTCCGCCTGAATCGCCCCAATAAAAAACATTATTTGTTAACTTATACGTGTATCCAAGCCACGGCGTGCAGAATATAAAAGAAATAAAAAAGATGATTAATGCTTTTTTTGTCTTTTGACGATATCCAGGAACTAAGAAAAAAAGAAAGCTAACTATTAATGAAACAATTAAAACCATCCCGAACATAATTTTGGTTAATGCAATAAAAGCAAATGCTAATGCAGCTAAAATTATGTACTTCCAGGAGATTTCATTTCTCTGGAAATTTTTAATAAAAAGATAGCTCACCAATGCCACAAGAAACCAAGTGGGAATTTCAGTCATAAGAAACGGGAGTGACTCGTAAATAGGGAAATACAATCCAAGAATCAGACTCATTACCAGAGATTTTTTTTCGGAGAGGTAAAATCGAAGAGTCTTGTAACTTATAACTAAGGATAAATATAGAAGAACAGCATTAAATATCTTTATAGATAAGATGGGTAACTTGACAAATAAAAAGAACGCCATCAATAGCGGATATCCGGGACCATTCCACAAATTAATATTTGGGGCATCCGGTGAGTAATAACCGTTTAGTATGTTGTTTGCAAACATGAAGTATCTACTCTCATCGCTAACAAAAGTGTTATGCGAATAAATTACTGATATAATAGTGTATAATAGTAAAAATGGAAGGAGTGCCAACCAGATAAAATAATTTGATTTTGTATTGATTTTCATACTTTAAATACCATATTTTAGTATTACATATAGGGCTCTAAAGCCGTCTTTCCATCCTATTTTCTTCCCTTCCTGGTAGGTTCTTCCATAATAGGATATTCCCACTTCATAAATTCTAATTTTGGGAATCTTTGAAATTTTAAGAGTCACCTCTGGCTCAAAGCCAAATCGATTTTCTTTCAAAATAAGAGATTGAATGATTGGGGTTTTAAATAATTTATAACAAGTTTCCATGTCAGTTAAATTTAAATTAGAAAACATGTTTGAAACTGCTGTAAGAAAAACATTTCCTATGGTATGCCAAAAAAAGGAAACCCGATGAGGCAGACCACCTCTAAAACGTGAACCATATACAACATCAGCATGACCATTTACTATAGGTTTCAGTAAAAGGTTGTACTCCTCCGGATCATACTCTAAATCGGCATCCTGAATAATTAAAAAATCACCGGTGGCCAATTTTATTCCCGTATGTATAGCAGCTCCCTTTCCTTTATTAATGTCATGATTACAATATTGAATATTTAAATTGGAGTGGTCTGAAATATAATTGGATACCACATTCTCTGTATCATCTGTTGAGCAATCATTTACAATAATAATCTCCTTGGATATATTATAATCCAGCGTCACGTCATTTACTTTATTTAAAATAAGATGAATCGTCTTCGCTTCATTATAAGCAGGAATAATTATAGAAAGAATTTGCATAATTTATTTTTTTAAATTCCCAAA
Organism: Ginsengibacter sp.; assembly: GCA_039918315.1. Classification (GTDB taxonomy): domain Bacteria; phylum Bacteroidota; class Bacteroidia; order Chitinophagales; family Chitinophagaceae; genus Ginsengibacter. Next base: position 11,572 of record JBDSHT010000386.1, read on the forward strand.
AATTTCAGAATCATTTTTGGTTCAGCAGCATTAATTTTTAATTACGAGGTTCAGTTTAAAATTTATAAATATACGGGGTTCGAATAAATATGGATTAGTATTTCTACTATATTTCCAAAATCACCAATTCTTTACATTTAGTTTTATAGTTTTTTGAATTATATAGCCAAACCAAAAAATTAAAATAGGTACAACCATAGTGAGCATTCGGGTTTCAGCACTTAATAATGAACTAATACCTAAATAAATAAAGGCAATAAATAAAAGGAATTTTAACTGGAACAATAGCTTTTTCCAATAAATTATTGTTGGAAAAATGCAGAGAAGAATAAAGGTTAAAATGATACCATTTAATGGCATCGCAAACAATGATTTTGGTCTTTGAATGGCATAAGAAAATGGGTAATGAAAAAATATTCTTCCCAAATTATAAAAGACATTTTGGGCATATTTAAGAGGCCGTTTTTTTATATTTTCAATTGCAATAGACTCGAACATTTCGCTTTGTTTTAAAGCCCCCTCAAGTTTATATATTTCATCGAAGTTTTTTTTGTGATGAGCTATTAAGGAATCACTGGCACCTGGAATATTATAATTACCAAGGTCTACAGGGTTTTGTTCAAGATCACCTTTCCAATCCCCATATTCACCATTATAGGGTGAACTCATCCAGTATAATGCATCACTTGCTGAACTTAAATAAAACACCTTCCCGGTTAATGAGTAAGTATAAAAAAGGTATGGAGAAAACGTAGTGAAAGCAATTACAAGTATTATAACTGCTTTCCGGTAATTCACTGAATTTCTTTTAAAAAGCCATAAAATAATGCAGCCTATTAGCATTACCAAAACGATATAGGCAAAAATGACTTTAGTTAAGACTATATATCCAAACACGAAGCCTGCAAGAATAATAAATTTCCATGCTCCTTTAAAATCGGGTTTACCAAATGCTTTCGTTATTGAATACATTAAAAGAGCAATGAGAAATATTGTAATAGTTTCTGTGGTGAGTGCTGCCATATTTTGGTATGCATTAAAGTAACATGCCCAAAATAAACTCAAGATGAATGTCTTTCTGAAAGATGCAAATTGAATTAAGGATTTAAAAACAAAAATTATAGAAAGATAATGCAGACCAGCATTAATTAAGACAACAAACAACTTGGGTATATGCAACGCCGCAAACGGAAGTAAAAAAAGCGGGTAACCGGGGCCGTTAGTTAAATCAATAAGAGGCGGCGGCGGCGAATAATATCCTTTTAATAAATTGTCAACAAAACCCATATATCTGGACTGATCGCCACTGTTTTCTGTTGAGTACATAAACAATACAAATAGTATGTAGAGCAGCAGAAAGGGCAAGAATAAAATAAAAGGATTACGGATTGATTTTATTTTCTTCCACATTTTTTAATCTAATTTAATATTTGTAATAATCAATCTCAGTTTTCTTTTTTTAAAGATGTTCCTAAATGAAACAATTCTTCAAAATATCTTTTACTTTGAAGCGACATAAATCCTAAACTTAAAAATTGAATCGAAGCTAAAAACGTTATTCCCCCCACCATAAATGTCTGAGGATTTTTCCGAAACTGCATTGCCAAACTTATAGAGAAAGATTTTTCTGTCCCGGCAGGCTGAATGCTGCTTAAATGAGAGAGCGTATCATAAAACAACCAAATCAATTCATACAATGAAAGTACCATAAGAATACTGCCCAGTGCTAAAAAAAAGATGTAAGGCCTGAAAATAAAACTGGACATAATTCCTGAAAAAAAGCCCCGAAGCATTCTGATGCTCGAAGTCCTTTTGCCTTTGTGTTTATTTTGTTCTGTCCAGTCAAGGTGTGCAGGAATTTCTACCATCCTTGCTCTCAGTATCATTCCTTTGTATAAAATTTCCGGATTTATTTCGTAGTCCTTTGTTTTAAGATTTACTGTATTTATAAAATCCCGTCGGTAGGCTCGTACCATTCCTGTGTACGTGTAGTATTTATCCTGGGCAGCCATCCGCATAAATCTATTTACCCAACGGCTCATCATTTTTCTAGTGAAAGGTACATCGGTTACTTTTCCTCCCGGCATGTACGGCGAAGCAATGACGATATCCGAATTAGTTTCCACTAATTTGTCCACCATTTTTTCTATGTGATCTATAGAATAACTGAGATCAATATCCATAACGACAATGATCTCTCCTTTGGCGTTTTTAAACCCGGTTTTTAATGCATTGCCGAGGTTTAAATTTGTAGGGTGGTGGATCACCCGAATGTTATCATATTGGGCTTCAAAATTATTGGCAATAATTCCGGTTTTATCCTTGCTGCCGTCATTAATAATTACTATTTCCCATTTATATTTATTCTCTTTAGTACAGAGGTATTCTATAATAGTATCAATATTTGCTTCCAGTATTGCCTCTTCGTTATAGCAGGGGAGAAGCACTGTAATAAATGGTTTTGTTTTATTTTCTGGTAAAAGTTCTTCCATACCGTGAGTTAGTTTTTTTTATATAATGCTCAAATCAAATCTTCTGCAGATAGCGGATTTTTTTGATTAAAGAACCTTAGTTTTTAAATTTCTGTTTTGTTGTATTATATTCGAGTGTTTCGACATAGTAACCATTTCATAATTTTTAGAAAGCCTCTGAATCACATTCTTAAACACCTCCACCTTTTTACTGCTACTCACATTCATGCCCGGAAAAAATGCAAGTTCAGAAATTTGATCACCACCAATAAGATCAAGTGGATGCAATAGAAAACTAATAGGTGTATTCGTGATTTTGCACATGCCAATCGCAGTATTAAGGTACAACTTCATCAAAGGCATGGAAATATTTCCAAGGTAAATTAAATAACTTAAATGGAAAGGTAGTTTGAACACAGGCATTGTGGTCACTGGTATTTCAGTCAGCGTTTTGTTATTTCCTAAATCCCATTTGTATGGTTTTAATTTCCTGAAACCTTCACTAAATTTTCCAAATAATTCTTTCCTTGCTTTTTTTTCTTCTTTGGTGAGATCAGATTTTTGGAAATAATACATTCTTGCTAAAGGGCCTAAGAAAGTTGGCAGGGTGGACGCATCAAATTGATACCCGCGGCTCTCAAGCACTTTCAAAAGATCCTTACTCCAGCTAAAACCCGGTCCCCTGAAACCTGTGGTACGTTGGCCTGTTACCTTTTCTATCGCTTCCTCTGCTTCTCTAATTTCTTTTTCTATTTTTTCATAACTGTAAGTTTGCAACCAAGACTCATGATGATAAGAATGATTTCCTACTTCATGCCCTCTGTCCACAATCATTCTCAAATACTTATTATTATCTTCTGATTCTGTATCTTTTCCAACAATGAAAAAAGTGATTTTTAATTTCAGTTCGTCAAGCACATTCAAAACGTGTGGCACAAATATGTTGAAATACGACGGATATTTATCCCATCCTTCATCTCCGTGAATCTTCATGTATGTCCACTGATTATCGAGATCCAGCGAAATACTTGCTATCGGTTTTTTATTAGCCATGATCATTTAATATTTCTTTCAGCTTCGTCTCTGCCACTTGTATGGTTTCATTTACATTGAGTGTGCCGTTTATGATTTGTGCTGAATTAATAATGTAATAATTGCCCAGCGAAGTGGTGACTCCCGGAACATTTTTAGAATAATTTAAAGTGGGTAATGCAAATACGATTCTTGCTTTTGACACGCCCCAGAATTTAACATCATCATCGGAAAGCTGAGGATACATTTTAAAGAGTGAACCTAAAAAATGTTGGCGAATTTCTTCGTCACTTTTATCGAACATTGTATCTTCTGGATTTACATATTTAGGTAAATAAACCAGGTGATTGCCTTTTACTTCATCTTTATCAATCAGCGCCGTCATTTCTATAATGCCTGTAAATGGTGGCCAGGTGTCAGTTATGTTGGTAACATAATATGGCGAAATAGATTTTTTTAATAAAACAGATGGACAAATAACTCCGAGGTATTTAACTGCATTATGCTGCTTTATTTCTGCATCTTTAAGTCCCTCAGTAATGCCTACAGATTCGCGCGAAGACAGTGTGGAAATTACTTCGTCAAAAGTTTGCGTAGCATCTGCGGTGGACACTTCTATTTTTCCATCTGAATTTTTTCTGATGGATTTTACTTTTGAATTACTCCTGATTTCTACACCAATTTTTGCAAGGTGATCGGCAAAACTATCGTTCACTTTTTCGTATCCTCCGGTTACATAACCAAACATTTCTTTTTTCAATCCACTCTTGCGTGCCGCATACATGCGCTGAATTGTGGACCAGATAAAGGCTGCAGAAGTATTCTTATAATTGTCTCCCAGTTTTGCTTTCAAAAGTGGTAACCATATTTTTTCGAAAACTCTTTTACCTGACCATTTTGTTAGCCAATCTGCAACTGGTATTTTTTCTAATCTTTCCCAATCTTTTATTTTTGACGCGGCAAAAATGGTGAGCCCTAACCTGAATTTATCAACAAGATTGATAGGAGGAAATTTAAAAAACTCAATGAGATTAGACATTGAATATAATTTACCATCCGAATAAAACCCGGTTTTGGTTTCCACCCAACGCAGTTCATTTTCTAATCCGATTTCTTTTAAAATTTTTCTTGTATTGAGATCGGACATTAGGATGACATGGTAGTAACGGTCCCAGGAAACATCATCCATTTTCCATGAACTTGTTAACCCTCCTACTTTATCTGCTGATTCATAAATTATTACTTCCTGGCCCTTTTGACGAAGTCGCAGCGCCAGGGTCATACCTAACATTCCTCCCCCAATTATCGCCCACGATTTTTGTGCACTCATATTCTCTGTTATCAAAATTGTTGAACCTTCTTATGATTTGCTGTTCGCATATCCTTTTTCGGAAAGGATACTTGAAAAATTATTATAAACCGGAACCTTTTCTATGGGTTCTGCATTCGCAATTTCACAACCGGTTGAGCAAGTTTTTGCCAGGCGTTGAACATCTTCAAATTTTACCTTATTGTATTCATCAAAAGCATAATTGCTATTGTAAAAATTAATAAGCCTCTGGAGCTCATAACCTAAACCTTTCTCCATGGCAATAAAACTATCGTAAACAAATTCCACAAAATCACCGCTAGGTTCGGTGGTGCCTTTTCCAATACCAGCATATCTTTCAGGAGTTGATGCAAATTGCTTTTTGTTATAAATGTTAGCAGCATCCATAAATCCTTTTACGTTTTCATGGCTGGTTATGCTTTCAAAATTGTCGATATATTCTTTGTGAGCTGAGCAAATAAAAACATAATCAGCAAACTCTAACGCTTTGTTTAAATCATGTGTCAGATGATCGGTCAGTTTGTATTTCAAAAGATTTTGATCATCCTCTTTTACATAAGGATCATGCATAACGTAGTCAATATTATTATCCCTTAAATAATTAGCTAACGTGAGGGTAGGAGAGTTTCTTGTGTCTTCTGAATTGAAGCGATAAGCAACTCCAAGCAAGGCAATTTTTTTATTGTGTAAATCACCAAACGCTTTTTCTGCCTGCTTAAAAGTATGAGCAGGAGAGGCATCATTTATTAACCTTGACTCCAGTATCAAACTTTTGCTGGTGTCATTTCCTTTCTGAAAATTTCTCCACCACAAAAGAATTCCATCCTTTGGAAGGCAATGGCCGCCCACTCCCAACATAGGTATTAAAATTCCACCACTTGGTACTGCATTCGGATCTGTGGTGGCATCATCTGATTGAGATAACTTGCTGTTTACTTTATCCCGCACTTTATAAAAGTCGATATTGTTATCATCACAATACCTCACTACTTCTGTAGAAAATGCAATCCTAACATCGCGATAAGCATTCTCAAGTGTTTTTACAATCTCAGCAGTAAGACTATTTGTTTGAAAAACCTCACCGTTAGTTACAATGTGATTATAAAGTTTTGCAATCAATTTTGGTGTTTCAGGATGCAATCCACCAGCGAGTTTGTCCGCATCACGAATTCTTTCTACAAGTCTTCCGGGCATTACTCTGTTAGGACTGTTCCCTAAAAGAATATCTTTCCCTTCTTCCAATCCATATTTTTTGAAATGCTCTCTGAACAATGTATCCATTGTAGTAGGAGCCAGAGTTGATTCAATAATTATCAAAGGAATTTTTGAAGCCGGCTTTTTTTGTAATGCTTCAGCGAGTTTTTCAAGGCCACCGAACATGGGTCCGTAATCCGGTTCGAAACCTTCTTCATTTTTATCCGTTTGGATGGATACCAAAATAACATCTGCATCAGAAAGCACTGAAAAATCTGAGCTTGCTGAGAGCGTGCCAGCCTCTACTGCAGCGCGTGTCAAATCGTCTAATTCCGGCTCAATACCGCCGATAACAGACTTACCATCATTAATGAATTTTACTTTCCATCCTGAGTTTGCAGAATCTCTTTGAACCACTACTACACTGGCTGGCTGGTCGGTTCCAATTTTAATTTTAGCATTGGCTAACATTGCCGCCATTGGCATACCCACTATTCCGGGGCCTATCACTCCTATCTTTTTAATTTCCCATGACTCTGCTTGAATCGGTGCTGAAGTAACTCCCATTTTTAAAAAGTTTATTGATTTAGGTTTAGTGATTAATTATTTTTATTTTAAAATATTTTGCTTTGTTCCAATCTAATTGTAAAATCATTTATCTATGAATTGATTGTACCATAACTCAAGTGACAGAAGACCCCACAATCCCCTGCTGAAGGGCTGTTCGCCTAAAATTAATTTTTCAATATGATTGGTATCAATCATGTTCCTTTCTTTCGCTTTCTTTGATAAAAGTGTGTCTAGTATAAAAGTTTTTGCTTTATTCTTTGACCATAAATGTAAAGGAACCGGAAAGCCCATCTTGTCTTTTCGATCCATTATTTCCTGTGGCATTATCGGTCTTATCGTTTTCTTTAATAAATATTTCATCTCTCCTCCTTTAAACTTCATACCGGCGGGCATCCCAGCTACCAGATCCACAATTCTTCTATCGAGCAAAGGGACCCTCGACTCTATTGAAACGGACATGCTTACACGATCTTCTACTTGTAATAACCCCGGTAAACTTCCAAACATATCGAAGTGAGTCATTTTATTAAAATAACTTTTCGTGTCCGCATGATTGAAGTACCCTGAAAACTTATTAAATATGGAATCGTTGTTACATTCACTCAAAAACTCAGGATGAAAAAATTCGCTTGTTGAACCCATTCTATTTATCAAATGAAAATATCTTTTGTCCATTGACCCAAATGGATTGTCCTTCCAGAAACTTTTCATCATCGGAATATATTTCTGCAAGGTGGGCAAATTGGGAAGGATAGATTCTAATGAAACAATATGTTCAGCCTCTTCGTTCGATTCAAAGATTGCACCTTTAAGTGCTTGTTCAAGATAGGCAACCATGTATCGGGTATAGCCTCCAAATATTTCATCACCACCCTGACCTCCTAAAA
>JBDSHT010000387.1:0-7272 GCA_039918315.1 Ginsengibacter sp.
CCGCCCATGCATTATGCAACACATTGCGTAGGGCCTGTTGTTGCATTGGCAAAAGCAGATGCGGAATATGTTTCTTGTTTGGGGTCAGGAAGAATAGATGAAGAATTGATCAGTAAATACAATTCTCCTTTCGCGATAGAAACTTGTCACATCAAATTTCATCAATCAGATTTAGCAGCAGAAGTCACACGCTCTTTGTTCAATACTGCCAGGCAATACCGCGAAAGTTTTGATGTGTATGGTTCTAAGAAATCATTTGAATGGACATTGATTGAGGATGAAGAATCTGTAATTCATACAGGTGAAACCCCGGAGCATGTAAAAATTCCAGACTATGCGCATTTACTTCCGAATGAAATTCAATCCTTCACAACAGCAGGAGTATATGATGCAGACAGCCATCAGCATTTATCATTTATACAAGGATCAGGACATGGAGGTTCTCATCCTCATTTAGTGCATGAATTTTTAACTGCATTGGTTGAAGAAAGAGATCCATTTCCAAATGCACGTCAATCAGCAAACATAACGTGCGTAGGTATTCTGGCTCATGAATCAGCTCTGGCTGGAGGCAAACAAATGATGTTACCCGAATTTACATTGAGCACCAAAAGTTAATAAACCAGAAGACGGATTAGTAATTTTATAGATAGTGAGCGAGCTTTTACTTTGCCCAATAATCAACAACTGTAACTTTATCAGGTGCGGGATTTAATAAGCCGACAAATTCCTTATGTGCAGGATGAACCAGGTAAGTATCCCTGTCTGCCTCGCTGGTGAAGGTGACAAAGAAGCAATGTGTTAATCCTCCATTCAATCCTTCAGGACTGTTATTGGTTCCCCACTCGAAAGATTTTATGAGTGAAATTTTAGATGGTAATTCCTTAAAAGCATTTACTACTTTATTAATTTGATTGGTATCGGTTCCGTCCTTCCATCCAAATAGTACAACATGTCTTAGCAAGGGTTGATTTGATTTTTCCTGGGCGTTTGTCATCGTATAATTTGTCAGTAATAGTAGCGTGATTAATAATAATTTTTCCATCAAAATCGGTTTCAATAAAAATACAATTTATAAACTAATTTAACTTTACCAACATATCCTTTTTACAACTTATAAAAATGTCAATCACCGCAATAAAATGGGCGGTGGACACCGCCCACTGGGCCGTTGCCCCGGTTGGTGTCATTACAAACCTGCAATATTTTAAAATCCTCAACCCGCACTTTTTGCCACTTTAGATAAATATAATTGACTAATTTTATGACATGCGAATTCTCATCACACTGATATTTATTTTGACTTTACATAACGTAAAGTCACAGTCTGTTTTCTCTTCTCCCAATCTTTCACAGGATAGTATTAACAGGATAACCAGCACCAACAAAAAATGGTTCTTAAGTACCAACCACAGCATGAACACAGGAATTTCTTTTTTCAAAGGCGGCCATGCAAGTTTTGTGGCAATGCCAATGACTTTGCAATTGAACAGAAGGCTCAATGAAAACTTGTATGCCTTTGTAAACGTTGGTGTAACACCGGCTTACATCAATTTCAGCCCTTCATATATTCGTAATGGATTTGGAAAAACTTTTCAATCCAATGGGTACAATGCAAACAGTCTTGGATTAAATCCTTCAGCGTCGTTTGGCCTTATGTACATTAATGATGCAAAAACATTTTCTGTGTCTGGCAGCTTTACAGCAGAACAAAATAATTATCCATTCATGCCATTTTACAATGGCTTTCAAAACCGTATTCCGCCTGTCAGGAATTAAGTAGGTATTTTTTCAAACACATTTTTTAAAACAAAAAAGTATTTGCTTATGAAATGGATTTGCTTATTGATAATGATGATTCCATTCACGAGTAATAGCCAAACAAAAAGCCTTTTCAATGGTAAAGATTTGACCGGGTGGCACATCGATATTCCAGAAATGGATACCAACGCAAACGCAAAAAATCCATTCATTGTTAGAGATGGAAAGCTGGTGAGTTTAGGTGAACCAGAAGGCCATTTGATTACTGATGCTGATTTTCAAAACTTCAGATTGCAAGTCGAGTACCGCTTTGCAGGCGAGCCAGGCAATTGTGGCGTTTTGGTTTTTGCCTCTACCCCACGTGCTCTTTATGGCATGTTTCCAAAATCAATCGAGGTGCAAATGGAACATAAAAATGCCGGAGACTTTTGGTGTATTGTGGAAGATATAACAGTACCCAATATGGAAAAACGACGTGGACCAAAAAGCGAATGGGGCATTACTGAAGGGAAGAGAAGGAGAGTTATTAATCTTACCGACGGATCAGAAAAACTTCTTGGAGAATGGAACACGATGGTTATAGAATGCCTGGGAAATTCGATACGGGTTTGGGTAAATGGAGATCTGGCAAATGATGGATTTAATTGTACCGCAAACAAAGGCCACATCGCTTTGCAGGCGGAAGGTGCAGAAGTTGAATTCCGTAAACTGGATCTAACACCCATCAAAAAATTATCAACTTCAGCCCCTAAATAATTTGAATCAATCATTCAGAAATCTTTTTTTTCTTCGAAAATTTTAGTAAGAAACTGTCTTAAATAATTTTTAAAATGCTTTCATTAATCATGAAGGCATTTTAAGTTTTTGGTCATAAAGTATAAAATGATTCAGGAAGAAACATTGCAAAATTTATTGTAGAATACCACGTCGGCAAACCATCATTTTTTTTATAAAAAAGTGAAATTGTTTTCCGGCTAAAATGCAGGCTGCGTCAATATTTGATACCATTCAAAAAAATTCATGGCAAGTCATTAAAAATCTGCACATAATGATATATATTGTCTTCAATTAAAACTACTCTGCAATATTGCATCATATCAAAAACCCAACCTCAATGACCAGTGATATTAACAAAAGCGCCTTGTTTAATGGAAGTTGCTTTGCATTAATCACGACTGCTTTTACATTCAGCATTCGCGCAGGAATTCTGACCCAATTGGGAACCGAATTTCAATTACCTGCTGAGCAACTCGGCTACATCAATTCAATGTGGTTTTTAGGATTTCCAATTGCAATGATCCTGGGTGGATTGCTGTATCATTCCTTCGGGGCAAAAAATATTATGCGTGTTGCATTTGTAGCTCACACCGTTGGAATTATAATGACGATTTATGCCGGAGGTTATACATCATTATTAATCTCCACACTTTTCATTGGCTTTGGAAATGGTTGTACTGAAGCAGCCTGTAATCCAATGATTGCGGATACTTATTCCGGTGTAAAAATGAATAAGATGCTGAACCGTTTTCACATGTGGTTTCCAGGTGGAATTCTCATTGGTTCTCTCATTTCAAAATTTATGACTGATGCCGGAATGAGCTGGCAGGCGCAGATGTGGGTAACCATGATTCCAACAATTATCTATGCAGTTTTATTTTATGGTAAAACTTTTCCAAAACCAAAAGTGGAAGGAGTCACGTCTCTTTCAAATAATCTGAAGGCAATGATGTCACCGGTTTTTATATTTTTATTTTGTTGCATGGCACTTACCGCTATCACTGAATTTGGGCCGAATCAATGGGTAGGTCTTATTCTGAGTAGTTCAGGCGCAAGCCCAATGTTGGTGCTCGCACTAACCAGCGGCTTAATGGCTGTCGGTAGATTCTTTGCGGGTCCAGTTGTAGGAGCATTGGGTCAGACCGGTGTATTATTAATGTCAGCTATTTTAGCATTTATTGGTGTCTATATGTTCAGCGTGGTTACCGGTCCAATGGTGTATGTAGCCGCTGTGGTTTTTGCGTTAGGTGTTTCTTATTTCTGGCCTGTAATGATTGGTTCAACCGCACAACGTGTTCCATTAAGTGGTGCGCTTGGAATGTCAATAATAGGTGGAGTTGGAATGTTATCTACCGCAATATTTCAACCTGTCATCGGAAGATGGATAGATATTGATAAATCAAAAGCCGCACTGAGTGGGCTTTCGGGAGATCAATTAGACCTTGTCTCCGGCCAGGCAACACTTGCAAAAATTGCAATTTTCCCAGCTATCCTCATTGTTTTATTCATTGTATTTTTCTTATGGCAAAAAAAATCAAAGCCTGTTTTAGAGGCAGCATCACAGTAATGCCTAAACGATAAAAAAAAACCAGCTTTATAATATTAAGCTGGAGTTTTTTTTATTCTATCGTTGTAAAAAGCTTGTCCTATTCTTGTTTCGTTGTGTCCTTCACTTGCTTCTTCTTTAATAGATTATTAAACAATCCTTTCACAGACTCTTTAGTTTTATCCGCAGCAGTTTTCGTCGGTGGTGTGCTGTCTCCTACAGCACTTTCCTTTTTCCCAAAAAGTTGATTGCGCAATTCATCTTTTGCGGCACTCCCTAGTTGCTTTTTAATTGCATTCAGGGTGTCTTTTGCTGCAACTTTTGCACTGTCAATTTTCGCCTGTGCAAATTCCATAACCTGTTCTTTCATTTGTGCTGCCAAAGTTTCACCACTTTGTTTTAGATCCACTTTTATGGAAGGATTCTTAATAGTGCCGCCCATACCAAGTTTCAGGTTTACGGTTTCACCAACATTAAAAGGAATTCCTTTGGCATTTACAGCCGAGGCCAGGTTATTTACCAATTGATTTCCCTGCGTACCCATCAACGCACGGGGCAGTTTTAGATTGATCGTGTAATCCAAACTTTGATCAAATCCCTGCAACCCACCTATCTCCATTTCAATGCCTTTCACTTTTACAGTAAATGGTTTTACTAAAAGTTTTCCGTTGGAAAAATCAAAATATGATTTTACATCTTTCAAAGAAATCTGTGCCAATTCATTCACATTTAAAGTAGAAGCGATCTTATCCAGCGGAGCAAACTTACTTAGAAAGCCTTCGATTAAAAGTACATTTCCATTTCCTGAAAGGGAACTCATGTCGATGTTCATACCCTTGTCCAGACTGCCATTGGCAGTTAAAGTCGAAGTCAATTTACCCGCTAAAAATTTTCCGATAGGCATCAGCTTTTGTACAGTATTAAATGCGTAAAATGTTTTTTGAATATCTACCTGGTCAACATTGTAACTCATAGAAATAGCAGGCTTCAATTTATTTTCTTTTGTGCTATACGATCCATTAATAGTAATGTCTCCATCTAATGCTTTGCCATGTATGTTATTCAATTTTACTCCTTCGTCTTCTATTTTTAGACTTCCGGTTAAATTGCTGATGTCGATTTTATCATATTTTACATTGTCAACTTTTGTATTTAAAACAACATCAAGATTGCCGGGCACTTTAAAAGGCGCAGTAGCAGGGCTTGCTGTGGAAGTATCTTCATCCACTCCCATCCAGTCATTCAGGTTTATTTTATCTGCATTCACGGTGAGGCTGGCAATAAGCGGCTTGCCGCTAAATAAATAATTGAGCAGATTATTTACCTCACCGTATCCGTTAAAATTAGTTTTTAAATATTCACCATCCAGGTCAGCTACCTCAATTTTACTGGGAGTAAATTTCGTATTGACGGTATTTATTTTTATTCCCGTCGGATAATCTGGAGAGGTGTAATTGAACCGATTCAGACCGAGAGTGCCGGCAGCATAAAAATTTTGATATTGCTGTTTTTCCAAATCATTCACATTGCCTTTGATGCTGATGTCTGCATTGAGTAAACCGGCAATTGTGGTTCCTTTTTCCAGCTTTGCAAAACTACTGACTTGAGATAAATCAAGTTTCCCTTTTGCCGCAGCATCCACAAACATAGTAGTGCTTGGATTTTTCAGGAGTAATCTAAAATCAAAAGGTTCATTATTTATTTGCAAATGGCCGTTGGTAACATCTACAATTGTATTGTTCGTTTGTCCATCAACGTTAGATACGACAGCTTTTAAATTGATTTTTTCGATGGGCATCGGAAGGTCTGTATATTTAAAATACCCATCCTTTATAACCAATGCTACATTATAACCAGGGATGCTTGAATCGCTGTAAACACCTTTAACCATTCCATCAAAATTGGCACTGCCTTTAGCATTTACTTTATCAAAATCATTTTTGTAAATAGCAGGTATGAGTGATAATATATTTTTAAAATCAGTATCAGGTGCTTTAAACTTGATGTCCATATCATAGCCGTTGGCAAGATTTTTAATAGAACCGCTACCGTTTATTTTTAGTTCATTTAATAAAACAGAGAGTTTATCAAAACTGTAAACATTATTGATATTATCGACTTTTATATCTGCATCAACATTACTTTTCACTTTATATAAAAACGGAACTGCACCATAAGTGTAAGTCACCTGGTCCGCGTGAGTAGTAGTCGTCAGCGTAAACACATCAGAACTAAAATCGCCGCTTCCAGAATGATCCAGGTTTATGATCTCTGCACTCATATCACTTTGCCGATCGTCGTAAAAAATATATCCATTGGTAATGCTGTATTTTTTTAGTTGCAGGTTAAATGGTTTGCCATCTGCTGACGTATCGGTAGCGGTTTCATCTGCTTTTACAATATCCCAATTGGCAATTCCATCTTTGTTTACCAACGCATGAATGCGAGGCCTATCAAGGGTTACACTATATATATTCATGTTTGTTCCACGAAAAAAACTCATAATATCCACTGCGGCATCTAATCTTTTAGCAGATAATAAGGTGTCAGATTCAAAACTACCCGTGCCCGTTATTTGCATTTCATCCAGACCAATACTTACTTTTGGGAAATGCCGAAAGAAGGAAATATCCACTTCTTTGAAATCGACTTTGGCATCTATATTTTTATTGATTTCAACTTTTACCAGGGAAACAATTTTACCTCTAAAAATAAAACCGAAAGCAATCAGCAATCCTATTAAAGACACCAATACAATAAGAAATATCTTGAGTATTTTTTTAAACTTTTTCATAAAAACCCATTATTCATTAAGTGTGCAAACCTATATAACTTTTGAGCAAAGTAAAAGCCATGAACGTTATAATATTCTCAAATGAAGAGATCGCATTGCACAATACATTCCGGTACGATTCATTCATAACAGGGTACGTAAGTCAATAATTATCTGAAACTGAAAAACAAAAACAAATTGACTTAGATAAAATTTTTCTTAAAAAAGGTTTTTGTTCCATCGGAACATTTTGTCGGTAGTTATTTGCAGTCAATGTAGCTGCTCGTTCCGTAGGAACGTTTTGTGCAATTTTAATTTGCTTTGCAAAGATTATCAAGTGTTGAAAATTAGGAAATTCATCACTGAAAGAAAGAAATTTTAAAAAGCCCCGAACGTTATAATATTCTCAAATGAA
>JBDSHT010000388.1:0-3896 GCA_039918315.1 Ginsengibacter sp.
GCATAAGGCGATAAACAATTGCCAACCTTGTCTTCCTGTTTGGGTAAAGTAGGTTCGTCACCATACACGGAAGAGGAAGAAGCGTAAACAAATTGTTTTACATTTTTCTCTACTGCCGACTTTAAAATATTTACAAAGCCGCCTACATTTACATCATTGGTGTTAAACGGTTCTTTTATAGAACGAGGCACAGAGCCTAATGCAGCCTGGTGACTCACATAATTAATTCCTTCACAAGCACTCCTGCAGGTTTCTAAATTTCTGATATCACCTTCAATAAATTCAAAATTATTATAGCTTTTTAGCAGCTCAATATTTGATTGAAAACCGTTTGAAAAATTATCAAGCACGCGCACTTTTCCAGCGTTATTTTTCAACAGGTATTCAGCAATGTGGCTTCCAATAAAACCTGCACCACCAGTAACTAAAAATGAAGAATCACTTAAATCCCCATCGTGAAATTTGTTGTTCAATTTTATACTTTTTATTTTTATAGACTCCAATATTTTCTGCCGTTAATTTTACCTCGAAATAATCCTTTCAGGTCGGCAACCATTGCACCTTCTTTTGTGATATCACAAAAAGATTTATCATCCATGCTTAGATATGCTTTGTGAGGCACTGTTACAATTACTGCATCATAATCGTTGGCCAAATCTTTGGTTAGTTCAAAACCATATTCATGATTTAATTCTTTGCTATCAGCATGTGGATCGGTAACATGCACCTGCAAAGAATAGGATGTTAGTTCTTTTATAACATCAGCTACTTTCGAATTCCTGATATCACTTACATTCTCTTTAAATGTAGCTCCCATCACAAGCACTTTAGCATTTTTTATATCGCCATTATTTTTGATAATATGCTGTAAAACTTTTTTTGCAACATACCCCGCCATGCCATCGTTTATATTTCTGCCGGCAAGAATTACCTGGGCATCATACCCGAGTTTACTTGATTTATAAGTAAGGTAATATGGATCTACACCAATGCAATGTCCGCCAACAAGTCCTGGCTGAAATTTCAAGAAATTCCATTTGGTACCGGCAGCTTCCAATACTTCAAAAGTATTGATGTTCATTCTATCAAACACAATTGAAAGTTCATTCATTAAAGCAATGTTTAAATCTCTTTGGGTATTCTCAATGATCTTTGCAGCTTCGGCAACTTTTATGGAAGAGGCTCGGTGAACACCTGCCGCAACCACTAATTCGTAAACCTTCGCAACGGTGTCAAGACTCTCTTCATCGCATCCACTAACGACCTTAATGATGCTGCTTAAAGTATGCTCTTTATCTCCCGGATTAATTCTTTCAGGAGAATAACCCAATTTAAAACCATCACCCATTTTTAATCCTGATAATTCTTCTATGATCGGGAGACAATCTTCTTCCGTGCAACCAGGATACACGGTACTTTCGAAGACAACATAGTCACCTTTTTTTACTACTTTACCAATGGTCTCACTTGCCTTTTTTACAGGAATAAGATCCGGCACATTAGAAGAATCGACTGGCGTAGGCACCGCAACTATATAAAAATTTGCTTCTTTTAATTTGTCTAAACTATTGGTGAATTCAATATCACAATCTGCAAATGCAGATGACTCCAATTCATTGCTTGGGTCAATGTTATTGCGCATCATTTCAATTCTTCCTGCATTGATATCAAATCCAATTACAGAAATTTTCTTCGCAAATTCCAGTGCTATTGGAAGGCCAACATATCCGAGGCCAATCACCGCGAGTTTCTTTTTTTTGTCTATTAAATCCTGGTACATTATTGTTGTATTTTTTCTTTAGGTGTTTTTTCTTTAAAAATATGATTGATGTAAATGAGATGTCTTTATTCCCTATGACAATTTTCACTCCATTCTCATCATTGAATATCTATCATCGTTTACTTTCAAACTCCTTGGGCAATTTATACAAATCTTCCTCGGGCAAAGATTTAAAATATTCAAAAGTGATTTTCAAACCTTCTGCTCTTTGCACTTTTGGCTCCCAATTTAATAACTGCCTGGCGCGGGTGATATCTGGTTGTCTTTGTTTTGGATCGTCTTGAGGTAAAGGCTTATAAATTATTTTTTGTTTCGTTTTAGTGAGCGCAATTATTTCTTCTGCAAATTCTTTCAAAGTAATTTGATCAGGGTTGCCAATGTTAACCGGCTTACTGTAATCGCTCAGTAAAAGGCGATAGATCCCTTCTATCAAATCATCTACATAACAGAAACTTCTTGTCTGGCTTCCATCACCGAAAACAGTTAAATCTTCTCCGCGCAAAGCCTGACCTATAAAAGCAGGAAGTGCTCTGCCATCATTGAGCCTCATGCGCGGGCCGTAAGTATTAAAAATTCTAACGATCCTAACTTCAAGGCCATGAAAAGTATGATAGGCCGTTGTGATCGCTTCCTGGAAACGTTTGGCTTCGTCATACACTCCACGAGGCCCAATTGGGTTTACATTTCCCCAGTAATCTTCGTTTTGCGGATGAACCAAGGGATCGCCGTAAACCTCACTGGTAGAGGCTATCAGCATTCTTGCGTTTTTATTTAAGGCAAGGCCCAAACAATTATGAGTGCCGAGTGAACCAACTTTTAAAGTCTGAATCGGAATTTTTAAATAATCAATGGGACTGGCAGGAGAAGCAAAATGCAGGATGTAATCTAACTGACCCGGAATATGAATAAATTTTGAAACATCGTGATGATAAAATTCAAAATTTTCTAATTTAAAAAGATGCTGGATATTCTTAAGATCGCCTGTGATCAGGTTATCCATACCAATAACATGCAGGCCTTCTTTTACGAACCTGTCGCAAAGATGCGAACCTAAAAATCCTGCGGCTCCTGTTATTAATATCCTTGATCCTTTCTTTGCAGACAAGGGAAAAGAATTATTTTTTTCATCCAAATTATTTGTTTCCATTTATTAATTCATTATTAAAATCCGATTCCAAATCCGAAATTTTTTGTTTTATGAAATGGTCACTACTCCCCTTCCTATACTTTCATAATGAAACCCATTTTCTTCCATCTGGTATAATTCAAATAAATTCCGACCATCGAAAACTACCGGGTTTTTTAAAAGCTTTTTCATTTTATTAAAATCCGGTGTGCGGAATTCGTTCCACTCAGTTGCAATTAATAATGCATCTGCATTTTCAAGAGCCTGATACCTGTTTTCCGCATAAGTTATTTTATCACCTATTTCATTTTTTATATTTTCAATTGCCTCGGGATCATAAGCTACAACAGAAGCTCCCCTTTCAATCAATTCACTAATTATTCTTAATGCCGGCGCTTCACGTATATCATCGGTATTAGGTTTGAAAGACAGCCCCCATAAAGCAATTACTTTGCCTGAAATATCATTATTAAAATAAGCCACCAATTTAGAAATGAGGTGAGTCTTTTGGCTTTCATTCACCGACATTACTGCTTCCAATATTTTAAATTCATAATCATTTTGCTTTGCAGATTTTGACAATGCCTGCACATCTTTAGGAAAGCAACTTCCTCCATATCCTATTCCTGAAAACAAAAATCGCTTTCCAATTCTATCATCACTTCCAATTCCTTTTCTCACCATATCCACATCAGCTCCTAATTTTTCACACATCTGAGCAATCTCATTCATGAAGGAAATTTTTGTAGCCAAAAACGCATTGGCCGCATATTTCGTTAGTTCTGCAGATCGCTCGTCCATGTAAATTACCGGATTGCCCTGACGCACAAATGGAGCATATAACTGTCCCATTACTTTTCGAGCCTTCTCTGTTGAGGCACCAATTACCACGCGATTCGGTTTCATGAAATCCTCAACCGCCACGCCTTCGCGCAAAAATTCCGGATTGCTAACTACATCAAATAGCTCTTCCGGATTTTCTATATCGCG
>JBDSHT010000389.1:0-6262 GCA_039918315.1 Ginsengibacter sp.
TGCAATAGCCAGTCATCCGTTGCTAAAATACCTGCAGCAGCAAATTGAGATCAATAAAAAAGAAACGGATGTGCAGAAATCTAAACGGCTGCCCGATTTCTTAGTAGGATATTTCAATCAGTCATTCCGGGGCATACAAACGGTAAATGGCTTAGATCAAAAGTTTACCGGTGCCGATAGGTTTCATGGTTTCGAAGTGGGTATTGCTATTCCTATTTTACCCAATGGTAATAAATCAAAAATCAGCGCATCAAAAATTAATGAACAGATTGCCGCAGCCAATTTAGAATATGAGCAAACCAATTTAAACGGAAGGTTTAATGTTTTGCTTCAGCAATATTTTAAAGAGAAAAGCGCACTTGATTATTATGAAAAGACGGCGCTGCCACAAGCAGACTTTATTATAAATAACGCGGAAAAAGGTTTTAAAAGCGGTGAGATACCTTATGTGCAGTATCAGCAAAGCCTTGCAACAGCGTTAAAAATAAAAACCGATTATATAGATAACGTTTACCTGTTTAACCAGGTTACGCTTGATATTGAAACAATAATTGGAATTAAATAAATTTTCATTTTTCAAAATAAATAATAATGAACACAACCATAAAAATTCTATTTTCTATATTCTTATTTGCTTCTATTGCAGCATGTAATAATAAAAAAACAGAAGAAAAAACAGTAACAGAACCACAGGTGACTAATTCTGATGAAGTATCGTTAACGTCTGATCAGTACAAGGTAGCTGCAATAGAATTGGGCAATATAGAAATGAGAAATCTAAGCAGTGTGATAAAAGTAAATGGCGTAATTGATGTAGAGCCACAAAGTGTGGTATCCATTTCTGCGCCATTAGGTGGCTTTGTAAAAAGTGCGGGGCTGTTACTGGGTCAGGCTGTGCATAAAGGCCAGTTGATGGCGGTCATAGAGAACGTCGAGTTTATAGATATTCAGCAGGATTATTTGGAAACAAAAAGCCGTCTTGTGTTTCTCTCGCAGGAACTGGAACGGCAAAAGGAACTGCGAAAAGAAGAAGTGAATGCTACAAAAACATTGCAACAGGTTTCATCTGAATATAATATGCAGAATGCGAAACTAAGCGGACTGGTGCAAAAGCTATCATTGATAGGAATTGGCACCAAATCATTAAATGCCGGAAGGATTTCTAAAACAAGCAATTTATATTCCCCTATTAATGGCTACGTTACAGAAAGCAATGTAAACAGGGGGAAATATGTACAGCCAAGTGATGTATTATTTGAATTAACAAATAAAAACGACATGCATCTTGCGCTGTACGTATTTGAAAAAGACGTGCGCAAAATTAATCCCGGTCAATCAATAAGATTTGCTCTCGCAAGCGAAACGGATTATAAAAGAGAGGCAAAGGTTTTTCTGATAGGAAAAGCTGCTGAAAAAGATGGTACAATGCCTGTACATGCTCATCTCGCCGTATTAAATGACGCTGCTTTATTTCCGGGAATGTATGTAAAAGCATTGATAGAAACCCAATCAGAAAATATACCTGCTTTACCTACAGAAGCTATCATACAATCAGAAGGCAAAAGTTATATTTTCATTGAAACAGATTCCGCACAAAACAAAACCATTTTTAAAATGATACCGGTGATTAAAGGAATAGAGGAAGAAGGTTTTGTTGCAGTTACCCTACCTGAAGGTTTCAATATTAGTTCAAATAAAATTGTACTCAAAGGCGCTTATGCACTATTATCTGCCATGAAAAATGTAGAAGAATAAAATTAATCGTTCAATATAAACAATAGGATTATGGAAGATTCTGAAAATAATAAGCCTGTTATTTATCGGTGTAACGGAGTAAACTGCAGAAAGAAAAAAGGAAAGCTTTTAGAAAATTATATAAAGAAATATAACCTGAAAGATAAAATTGAGGTTGATAAAATGGATTGTAGCAACAGATGCCAACATGCTCCTGTTCTTCATCTTCATCCAGATGATATATGGTTTTCAGAGAAAGATTTAGGGACAATCTTTAAAAAGCATATTTTAAATAATAACTCAAATAAAAAATAAACTTTATGACATTTTCACAAACCTTTTTCTCACGCCAGTTCCTTTGGGAAATTGTGCGGATTATATCGGTAGGTGTAGGCAGCCTGTTGTTTTATTTAAACGTTATTCCACTACCCGTTTTGTTGGTAGCAATGGCTTTTGGCTTGTACTCATTAGTAAGGGTAGCAGTAATAGATTTAGTAAAAGAAAGGAAAATAGGTACAGAAATATTTATCACAATTGCAGTAGTTATATCCGTTCTTGGCAAAGAATACCTGGCAGGCGCTGTAGTCCTGATGATTATTTTAATTGCAGAATATATTGCAAGTGCCAGTGGAGAAAAAGCAAGGGCATCTATTAAAGAGTTAATCGGGTCTGTGCCAAAAACAGCAATAGTAAAAAAGGCTGATAAGGAAGAAACTGTACAGATAGGTGATTTGAAGATTGGCGACATTGTTTTGGTAAAAGCCGGAGAAAAGATTCCGGTTGATGGGAAGGTAGCAGGCGGAACAGGATCAGTGAATCAGGCGCCTATTACCGGTGAAAGTGTTCCGCAGGAAAAAGCAATAGGAAGTGATGCATTTGCCGGAACTATTCTTGAGTTAGGCGCTTTGGATATCGAAATGACAAAAGCCGGAAAAGACACCGTCTTTGCCCGTATCATTTCTTTAGTAGAAGAAGCAGAGAGTCAGCAGGCACCTATTGAAAAGTTTACAGACAAGGTGGCCTCTTGGCTCATACCCGTTGTATTCATATTTGTGGGTGTAGTATATTTTTATACACGTGATGTTAAGTTAGTAATTGCATTACTCATCTTTACTTCTCCGGCAGAGCTTGGTTTGGCAACACCTTTGGTCACTATCTCCGCCCTGGCCAGGGCAGCAAAGGAAGGTATTCTTATTAAAGGAGGATTATTTTTGGAAGAATTGGCAAAGGTTACAACCATTGTTTTTGATAAGACCGGTACATTAACTGTTGGTAGTCCTACTTTAAACAAGATTGAAATAATAGATAAAAATTATTCCGAAAATGACCTGGTAAAGTTTGCCGCCGCCGCAGACAGACGTTCAGCACATCCTCTTGCAAAATCTATTTTAAGCTATGCGGATAAATCAAGAATTTCTTATCCGGAACCGGAAAATTTTGAAGTTGTAAAAGGAAGAGGTGTAAAAGCTACCGTTGAAGGAAAAACAGTTTTACTGGGCAATAAAGCCTATATGGAAGAAAGTAATGTGCCATTAACCTCTACCGCTGAAAACCTTACTGATACTGCTATATACCTGTCCGTTGACAATAAATTTATAGGAGTGCTTTACATATCCGATGCCATTCGGGAAGGTGCAAAAGAAATGATCACCGGATTAAGAAATAGCGGGATCAAAAATATTGTCATGTTAACAGGCGATAATCCTGAAACGGCAAAACATGTTTCCGAGCAAATAGGAATCACCGATTACCGGGCTAATTTGTTGCCCGAGGATAAAATAAATATCATAAAGGAATTACAAAAATCCGGTTCTAAAATAGCAATGGTTGGCGACGGTATTAATGACGCCCCGGCATTGGTACAGGCGAATATCGGAATTGCCATGGGAGCAGCAGGAACGGAAGCAGCAATGGAAGCCGCAGACATTGTGCTAATGCAGGACAAATTGGAAAAGATAGCATTAACAAGAGCCATCAGTAAAAGAGCCTTCAAAACAATTAAAGAGAATATCATTGTTGGAGTTGGTGTGGTGCATGTAACCGGAATTATTCTTGTTTTATTAAGAATAATTGGCCCCGTGGAAGCGGCTGCTATTCATTTGCTTCCTGATACATTGGTGTTTCTTAATTCAATAAAATTGTTGAAAGTAAAAATTTAAAATTGAAGTCCTTTTGCAGGATATATTTTTTATTTAATGCTATTATAGAATAACCTCAATTTCAAAAATCTTGCTTAACAATAAAAATTCAAAAATGAAAAACAAATCCGCAATCAGACATTGAGCATGGGCATCAACATTAAAAAACTTTTATAAATAACAATTAAGCAATCACCAATTAAAATTAAAATTAAATGAAAAGAGTATTTATTATGGTATCAATGATTGTTGCATTAGCAGCCTGCAACGATAGTTCTACTACAGAAACAGTTGCCCCAAAGCAAACTGAAACAGAAACTACTACTACTGTAGAGAATAGTAAAACCAATTATGAAGACAGTCCAAAAGCCGCAGCAGATAAAATGGCAAAGAATAGCGTAGATGCTGCTCATGGTCACACTCATTAATTAATGTAATCAACTCTTCCCTCCGCAGAGGGAGGAGTTGATTTTTTTAAAAACTAAATTTTATGCACTTAAAAAAAATAATATTATTTACTGCATTACTGGTTTTTTACTGTATCAGTAACAACGTTTTTGCACATGGTGTTGATGGAGATACACAAACATTTTTGACAGGCAACGGTGGTGTCGCATTTGGGCCTTTTCTCTATATTGGCGCAAAGCATATGCTCACTGGTTATGACCACCTGTTGTTTTTAGTAGGTGTAATTTTTTTCCTGTATCGCCCCAAAGAAGTGTTGCTTTATGTAAGTTTTTTTACCATTGGTCACAGCACCACTTTATTACTTGGTGTTATGGCCGATATTCAAATCAACGCCTTCCTTATTGATGCTATTATTGCACTTTCAATAGTATATAAAGGTTTTGATAATTTAGGCGGCTTCAAACGGTTTTTTGGAAAGCAGCCCAATACAAAAGCGGCTGTTTTAATTTTTGGATTATTTCATGGATTTGGGCTTGCCAGTAAATTGCAGGAATTTAATTTTGATAAAGAAGGATTGTTTACCAATTTAATTGGTTTTAATATAGGGGTGGAAATCGGTCAGTTTATTGCGCTGGCATTTGTCTTAATCCTTTTTAGTTTGTGGCGCAGGTCTGCCAACTTTATCAAATTTTCTACACTCACCAATACTTTGCTGATAGCAGCAGGATTTATTTTGTTTGGGTACCAGTTAACCGGTTATTTCACTTCTTAAAAAAAATATACAATGTCAGAAATCAATCACCCAATATTAGAAAAAAAGAAAATTATCAAAGCAGTGGTTATTGCTTTAAGCATTGCGGTTGTACTATTGGCAACGGCAGTATTACCTGCAGAATATGGTTTAGATCCCATTGGAACAGGCAAGCTTTTAGGGTTTAGCAGACTTCACATTACGGATAAAAATACAGAGGCACAGGGACCCTCTATAACTTCAAATCAGATCTCGTTCCCTTTATTGAAACTGGAAAATATTGGGTCAAAACCGGATGTTCCAAAACCAATCGAAGCGAATAATCCACCACCCAAAAAGCAATATGAGATGAGGGAAGACAGCATATCGATTTTAGTTCCGGCAGGAGAAGGTTTGGAATATAAAGTGCTTCTTTTAAAGCATGGCTCAATGAAATATGAATGGATTGCAGACAGCAGTTTTTTATTCTTTGATTTTCATGGCGAAGTGAAGGAAGAAAACCGTGGAAAAGCAGTTTTTTTTGAAAGTTATACAATTTCCAATGCTAAAAACGTAACGGGCACTTTTTTAGCACCATTTGAAGGAAAACACGGATGGTATTTTAAAAACAAAGGAAGCAAAGATGTTACTGTATCGCTTCGATTAAAAGGTGAATACATCTTATTGAATAAAAGCTAAATTAATAAACAACCAAAAATAGAAAAATGAAAATGAAAAAAATGACAAGCCTGGTTCTGGCAACACTTTGCCTGTTTGCAGTTGCCTGCAATTCTAATTCATCCAACGATGACGCAAATTTAGAAACTGCCCCGGTAAGTATAGAAACTACCAAACAGGCAGCCCCTAATGTCGGAGATTCTTTACAGCGTAATGCGAGTGAAAACGATTCTATCATTAAGAGCAACGCTGAGAAAAAAGCGAAAGAAATAAAAGAACACGGGCATTCACATGATCAGTGATAAAATGTAAATAAAGAGGGCTATCTAAATACGGATGGTCTTCTTTATTAGTCTTAAGGAAGACTGATAAGCAGCAATGGAAGCGGCTGATATTGTGCTGATGCAGGATCAGTTAAAAAACAGCGAGAACCAGAACCATCAGTAAAAGAGCAGTCAAAACAATTAAAGAAAATATTATTGGCGGTGTTGGTGTAGTTCACATAACTGTATTATTCTGGTCTTATTAAGAATAATTGGCCCAGTTGAGGCAGCAGCTATTTAATTCGTTTCTG
>JBDSHT010000390.1:0-13321 GCA_039918315.1 Ginsengibacter sp.
GTCAAAGAAAATAATCTATTATTTGTAGAAGATTCATCTAATAGTTCTGATAAATACACACGCAATTATTTTAGAAATCAATTGATACCCTCTCTGCAAAAAGTGTTTCCGCAGGTAGAAGAAAACCTTATAAATAATATCGAGCGGAATAGGGAAATTGAAATTTTATATAACCAAGCTATTCTTCTTCATAAACAAAAATTGTTGGAGTTTAAAGGCAACGAAATTCATATTCCTGTTTTAAAATTATTGAAGTCGAACCCGTTGAAAACCATTTTGTACGAGATCATTAAAGAGTATGGATTTACGGCTCATCAAACGGATGAAGTGCTTTCGCTTATAAAAAGTGAAACAGGAAAATACATTTTATCTTCGAGTTACCGAATCTTCAAGAACCGCAACTGGCTTATCATTGCGCCGGGCAATACATTGAACGCACATCATATATTGATAAATGAAAACGATAAAGAGATTGAATTCGATGGTGGAACATTGAAGTTCAACATTAGAAATCATGAAGACAGTTCAGGCAAAATTGCTGATGATGGAAAAAATAAAATTGCAGTCGATGCCAATACAATAGTCTTTCCTTTATTATTAAGAAAATATAAAGCCGGTGATTACTTTTATCCGCTGGGGATGAAGCATAAAAAAAAGCTCAGTAAATTTTTTATTGATCAAAAACTTTCTCTTACAGAAAAAGAAAAAATTTGGGTTTTGGAAAGCAATAAGAAAATAATTTGGGTGATGGGAATGCGAATCGATGACCGATTTAAAATAACATCCAAAACCAAAAGTGTAATAGATATCACCCAATGTTAAGTTTTGATTTAAACCAAAATTTTACTGACTCTACAAATGTAGAAACGATGTCCACATTTGAATACAACCTGGTTGCTACGATGATAAATGCCAACCCGAAAATAGCACCCCAAATGTGAGCAGAATGGTTGATGTTATCTCCGCCTCTTTTATCCATATAAAAAGATATCAGCAGATAGAGTGGTCCAAAAATAAAACCAGGTATAATCGGGGGAATGATAAAGAAGCCAATTTGCGACAATGGAGAAATCATCAGACCCGCGAAGACCACTGCAGACACTGCTCCGGATGCTCCGAGACTTCTGTAATTTTCATTGTTTTTATTTTTAAAGTAAGTTGGTAAAAGACAAACCACCAGGGCCACAAAATACATAGAGGCTAATGCAAACTTTCCATACTCTCCAAAGTATTCAATGAAGGCAGGCTCCACCAATCCATCAGAAAAGAGATAGAAAGAAATCATGTTAAACGCAAGGTGGGCAAGGTCTGCATGGATAAATCCACAGGTTATAAATCGATAATACTCCTTGTTCTGAGTAACTGCGGGCGGATAAAATATCAACTTATTTATGAGTTCCTGATTTTTGAAACCCAATAAAGAAACTACAACAGTAATAACGGTAATGATAAGAGTAACGGACATTCAATAAATTTTAAGAGCGCCAAACCTACAGAAAAACTTTTTTAGCTATGATGATATTTTTCATTGCGAATGATTGTGCACGCGCGATACACTTGCTCACTCAAAATCAATCTTACTAATTGATGTGGAAAAACCAATTTTGAAAGACTCCATTTATAGTTACATCTTTTTATAATTGAATCATCCAAACCGTAAGCTCCTCCGATTAAAAAAATAATATTTTTTGCACTTTCATTAGCTCTTTGCTGAATGAAGACGGAGAGTTCGGGTGAACTCCATTGCTTTCCATATTCATCAAGCGCGATTAGAATATCATCATTCTGCAGTGCATTTAAAATTGTTTGAGATTCGGTCTTTTTGATTTCATTCTGTGATAATTTGTCCGCATTTTTTGCCGAGGGAAAAATTTTCCACTCTACAGGAAAGTAATGTGAGATCCGTTTCGTAAACTGTTCAACTCCGTCTTTAACGTAGGATTCATGTGGCTTTCCGACCGACCAAAAATAAATTTTCATGTTTGCAATATGCAAAACAATCACGGTTTTTAAAAAGAATATTAATAAAGTTTAAAGAAGAAATTGGCTTGAAGGATTATTTTATTATTTTTGCGCCTCGTTGGCCCCGTAGCTCAATTGAATAGAGTATTTGACTACGGATCAAAAGGTTTCAGGTTTGAATCCTGACGGGGTCACCACATAGGAAGGAGCAGCATTTTCGCTGCTCTTTTCTTTTTTAGAACCGCTGAAACCCTTGCCTGCATTCCATAACATTTTACCCTTGTCTTCTTTTGGTTCTGTTTTCACGTTGCCCTGTTTTTGCATGCCTTCTCAAACCCTAATCAATATAGGTATTGTTACTTTTTGTATCGGAAAGTAATAAGCCCTCACAAGTACCCCTGAGACACTGACAATTTTATCAGCGATGCTGTATTTTTAGCGTTGAATTTTTCCAATAGATTTTTCCGGTGGGTATCAACAGTGGTGACCGATATAAAAAGTCTTTGTGAAATCTCATTGTTGGTCATACCGCTAGCTATTAATTCCAGTACTTCTTTTTCCCTTCTGGTTAATACTGGCATTTCACTGCTATTATTACTTTTTAAGGATTGTGCTACTTCGTCACTCATAAATGTTTTGCCGTTTGCCACCGTTTGTATTGCTTCCATCAACTCGCTTTTTGTAGCATTTTTTAATACATAGCCGGATGCGCCATTATCCATCATTTTCTGAATAAAACTTTGCTGATTAAACGTGCTGAGGCCAATGACAAATACTGCGGGATATTTTCCCCCCACTTCCTTGCAAAGGTCTATCCCGCTTGTGTCCGGTAGGCTAATATCCATTAGAATAACATCGGGTTGTTGCTGCTTTAAATAACCAAGGCAGGAGGCAGCATTCATGGCATGGCCCATCCATTCAATACCTTTTTCATGTTGTAATAAAGAACGGATGCCTTCAATTACCATATAATGGTCATCAACTATAAATACTTTTATTGGCATTATGTATTTAATTCTATTAGAACAGAAGTTCCTTTTCCTGCCTGTGAATTTATATCAAGTTTGCCTTTCAAAAATTCTACACGATTTTGAATGTTTGTCCAACCAATACCCTTTGCTCCCTTTAAAATTACAGGATCAAATCCTTTTCCGTCATCCTCTACAGTTACTGACAGTAATCCATTGAATTTACTTACCTGTACAATGGCATTTTTAGCAGCAGCATGTTTCATTATGTTATTCAAAAGTTCCTGTACAATCCGATAGATGGTAATGCCTGTGGTCTGGTCAATAGCGGCACTATCCAACCCGATTGACTGATAGTTAACTTTCAATGCGCCAGTTTGATTGATATCATTACAAAAATCGTTCAGTGCTGAATCCAATCCAAATTTCACCAATGCCTCGGGCATCATATTATGAGCTACCCGGCGCATTTCCTTTATAGAACTGTCCAGCATATCTATGCTGCGTTCAAAGGCTTGTGTATTCTCAGGTGTCATAATCAAGTTTCCTTTCATAGTATTCATTGAATATTTTATGCCAGATAACATTCCGCCCAAACCATCATGCAAATCTTTGGCAAGTCTTGTTCGCTCCTGCTCTTCCCCTTTCAATACTGCTTCAGTAGCGGTTAATTTTTTTTCTGTTTCTAATTCGGTGATGCGTTGTTGCTGTAACTTTTGTTTTTGTTTGTAGTTACTAAGGCCCATTAGTAAAATCATCAGCAAAGAAATAAAACCACCTAAAAGAATGTAGTTAAAAATATTTTTTTGCCTGATGGATAACTGTTGCACTTTTTTCTGTGCTTCTAACTGTTTTATTTGTGCTTCTTTTTTCTCCGTTTCATATTTCTTTTCCAGGTCTGTGGTACTTATTAGCACTTCTTCATTTAAAGAAGCTGCAATAATGGAATCAGCTTTTTGTTTTGCAAAAAGTGAAGTTTTAAAATCGCCATCCTTTGCTGCGATATAGGAAAGAATAGTGTAGGTATTTTTTAATTCATCTTTTAAACTATCCTTGCTGGCTATATTCAGCGCTTCATAAATATACTTTTTGGCTTCAACATTATTTCGATTAAAATATTCTGCATAGGCAATATTAAATAAAGAACCTGCCATCATTTGTCTGCTTTGAAGTTTTTTGGAAAGAGAAAGTGATTGTTGGGCAGTAGTCAGCATTTCCTTGAAACGGTTCATCTCTGCCAGTAAATTGCAGGTATACCCGTATATCATTCCTTCAGCATACTTATCATTTAACCGCTGCGATTCACTAATGGCAATCCTATAGAAATGCAGTGAGCTGTCATACATATTTAACCCTTCATAACACTGAGCAAGGGTTGAATTAGCCCGGTTGATATAGCCGTTTTTTTGTTTTACTATCCTATTTGTATTGACAGAATAACTGGCTGCATTAACCCCTTTCCTGTATTGCCCCAAGTTGTGATAACAGTTAGCCAGATTGTGATAAGCACCGGATATTTTAGCGGAATCTTTCATCTTTTCTACCGCCCGTACCACCTCTAAGGTTAATTGAAGCTGCTCTTTATAATTTCCAAAATAAGCCTGTATGATTGCCATATTATTGAGCATCGCCACCGCTTTGGATGAGTCACCTAATTTCCTTGCCAGTACAAGTCCTTGTGTTGCATTTGTCCTCGCTATAGCATATTCACCTTTGGTGTACGACAAAACTGTATTTGTCTGATAATAATAATAAAGCCCTTTATCGAAATGTAATGATTGCGATAACGCTTTGCCTTTTTCCAGGTAAAAAGAAGCTGAATCCTGATTATTCGTTTGGTAACAATCTCCAATCGTAAGTAAAAGCATTGCTTTCGCAGTATCTTCCTTTGCTGTTGAAATCAGCTTCAATAAGCTATCAACTTTTACTGCACGGTCAGTACCCTGGGCAGTTGCAGCAGCTGTACAGCAAGAAAAATAAAATATAAAATAAAGTTTTCTCATTGTAATAAAAATAAAACCTGGTGGCCTCTTTGCAAAGATTAGCATTTTATAAAATCTTCCACTCCCCTTTTTCCATGATTTTTTCTTTTTTTAGAAATATCCTGTTTTTAAGGGATAGGTTCGGGTTTAATTAATTATCATTTTTACTTCATTATTTTAAACATTAAAAAATGATTTATCATGAAAAAATTAATTTTTCTTTTTAATTGTATGCTTTGTCTGTCTATGGTACTACAGGCACAAATTACCGCTCCAAGGACTTACACAATTTCAAAACAAATTGACACGACAAAAAATCAATCACTGCAAATAAAATCAATTAATACAAAAAAAGATATAACTGAAAAATTGCCCGATTTAAGGTTTGTTGCTTTAACCGTAACTGCCACTGCTTACCTTGATAACGGAGTAACTAAACACAAGTTGAATCTTTCATATACTGTTAAAAATGATGGAAATGCAGCAGTACTTTCTGATGACGTAACGATAAATGGTTTTGTAACTACCGATGAAGGCCTTTCTAAAGACTTAAGTTTTACTAATTATTTTATGCCTGCTGGTGGTAATGTTTTAAGTGACGCTTTAGGACGAGGCGAAACACTTGCACCGGGTGCCACTAAACAATTTTCATTCAGTCCCGGTAATTTCCAATTTCAAACAGATCCCAAGCCTGTATATTTAATTACTATAAACCCTTTTGGGGGAGTTAAAGAAAGTAATACAACTAATAATAGAGCATCTATGACCATTCTGTTTAATTAGTACACAAATATTGCGGCACTTGTTACGCTTATTGTACTTATATTTTTTATTAATTTAACAACTACAGGCTTTGCACAATACAACGGTTTTGATGTATACTTACACAGCACAAGCGTTTTTTTTTGAAAGTGAATTCTCTTACAGGGTACAATGGAGCATAAAAACCTTTACAAAAAAATATTACCCTGTTTTTAAGGGACAGATTTAAATAAATGGATGGATCATTTTTTCTACTTAATTAAAACAGTAATTATAGGCCCCCATCAATTAGAGGGAAATGTATGTTAATAAAGTAACAATACTCATTTTTTATGAAATATAAAACTCAGATCATATCAAAATTTAAATAATTATCAAAAAAACATTATGAAAAAATTACTAGTAATTCTGCCGGTATGTTTTCTCAGCCTCGCTATAAATGCGCAGCAAACCGAAGACGATGTTTACGTAGGCAAAAGTAAAACCTATGGCAACTATAGAGGGCCGGAAATTACAACACTTAATCCGAGGGTACAATCTGGTTTGAACAAGAATGTAAAACCAATCAACGGCACATCAACCATTTCCGGCATAGTGGTAAAACTTGGTTGGTGCGAAGAAGATTGTTTAACTGTTTGGGTGAAAAAAGACGACGGATCGATAATGGCCGTAGGAACAAAAGATTATGGCTTTACTGTTCCCAAAAATATTGTTGGTAAAAGAATAATTATTGAAGGAGATGATCTTGCAATCCTCACACGTAATAACAGAACATTGAAACAATATCAAAAAGACATTCAATTTGCTGCTACAGGAATAAAAGTTATGCTTTGAATACGCCTTTGTTATTAAAAGATGAACTGAGGATGAAAAAATATTTTGTTGTAATCATTCTTCTGCTACTTTTTAAGGGAGGTTATGCCCAATCACTAAGCTTTGATGTATTCACTTATACACCCCCAGCATTTTTTACAAAAAGTGAATTGCCCTACAGGGTGCAGTGGAGCATGAAAAATAATGATACCAGCTTTTGTATAATCACCATTTACAAAAGCCAGCCAGCTAAAGATGATATAATGAAAGATATAATGGCACAATGGAATGAACAGGTAGTAAAACAATTAACCAAAGCCGAAAAAAAACCACTCAAAATACTGCCCGAACAACTATGGGATGGGTGGACACCTACCCTGGCTATTGGTAATTTTTACGAGAGTAAAAAAAAATGTATAGTAATGTTGAACTCTTTTAAAAAAGATAAAATAGCTGCCTGTGCAGTATATGCAATAAACGATAAAAGCTTTAAAGAACCCATAGAAGAATTTTCAAATAAACTACACTTAAAAACCACAAAATGAAAAAACAATTATTACTCTGTTGTTGCTTACTTGTTTTAACAAGCATTAGCATTGCCCAATCAAATCAGAAGCAAATTGCCAAACCGTTTACACCTTCCATAAAACAATTATTAACCGGCTCAGGTTTGCCTTATAAAATGGTTAACGACAGCCTTGCCGTAATACCGTATGGAGGCGTAAATATAGAATCGTACCAGGTGTTGGTACAAAAAGTTAGCGACCTGTATATTATTTATACAAATCTTAGCGAAGCAATACCTGGAAAATTGACCGAAGCACAATACAAATACCTGCTACAGCGCAATGATGAGTTTGATGTAATTAAAATTGGCCTTGCAGATGATGGTACATTTTATTTAAGAGCCGATTTGTATAGATCTATTGCTACCAATGCCATACTAAAACGCCTCATTTCGCAGGTAGCAAATGTTGCTAATATTATTGCAGGTAATTTACAATAAACCTCTTTAAAACTACAGGAATGAAAAGATGTATCCTCACATTTATAGCAACTATTTTAACGGCTGCTATTTTTGCACAACCCGGCAAAAAAACTGCAAGCAAAGAAAAACCTCCCACGCAAAAAGAAATGCAGGATATGATGAAGGAGGCACAGCAGGTAATGGATGAAATGAATCCGGAAGATAAAAAGATGATGGATAGTATGGGTATTAAAATGCCGTCTTTTAAAAATGTGCCCAAGGTGAGTGATAAACAACTTGCACAGGCATGGGAAGTAGAAAACCTTATTGTTCCTAAAAAAGATAATGCAAGAATTGTATCCATTTCAAAAACTCCACTAACAGTGGGCAGCCTTGGTACATTTATTAATCAAGTGCATAATGAAACACTTTTGCTTTTATGGCCTGCATCAAAATCATTAGCAGAAAAACTGTATGCACAGATGAAAGCAAGAGGAAAAAACAACGATGCCATTGGTAATACTGCTTCAGGCCTATGGATAATGGGGCGAATACAACCAGCCTTATATATGATGGGACGAATATGTGTTGAAGATGCTTCCAACACCGATAATCTTTCTAACTATGCAGCCATGCTTTCTATGAGTGGCATACAACAATCAGCTATTCCGATATTAAATTATTTGAATACAAAATACTCGGGTAATAGTACGCTATTAAATAATCTGGGGCAGGCATGGTTTGGTTTAGGAGATATAGATAAAGCGGAGAAATATTTGGACAGTGTTCTACGCATATATGCATTTCACCCGCAGGCAAATTTAACCAAATCATTTATTGCAGAAAGTAGAGGAAAAAAAGCAGAAGCGGTAAACCTTGTAAAAAAATCAATGCGGCATTCTTACTCTGAAGAAAAGGAAGAACGTTTGCGCAAATTAGGACAAAAGCTTACTTCCAAAGACGTAACACTTCCTAAAAGCCCAAAATCTGATCCGCTAAATCTTGGAGGTTCTGCACCTCCACCTTTTCCCAAGTCTGTGGATGAATGTATTGCAATGGAGCCTATATGGAAAACATATCTCGGGCAATTAAAAGAGCAAAGTGCATTTTTAGCAAAACAATATGAACAGGCCGAACAAACGGCGACGGATATACAGGTGAAAAGAAATAACGACTACATGAATGTGGTGAAAGCATCTATTAATACAGGCACTCAGCAAGTTATTTCTGCCTTGGCACCCATACATGCAGCTGCTGCATATATAATGCAAAATGAAGTAAAGGATGAATATGCCCGCAAATTGGAGATATACGGAAAAAAAGTGTCCCATTATTTATCAACCACTGCTGTGCAGATAAGTAAAGAATACGAAGCTGAAATGGAAAAACTACGGGAAGCCGACCTGGAACAAACCGGTGAAGGAAAACCCAATAAAGATTTTTGTCCAAAATACAAGGATGCAAGCGATAAATACCTGGGTGTACATAACGCAACCCTCGAGACTTTTTTTAAAGAATACATGGAAATACAAAAAAAATATCTAAATGAAATGACTTATTGGCAAATGTATTCTGAGTGGCCAGCGAAATTTGAAGCCTATAAGATATTAGCACAAATGTCGTGGCTGCGTACGTTGAGTTTAGAGTCAAGTGCTCCTTATGAATCTATAACGAAATATA
Source organism: Ginsengibacter sp. (assembly GCA_039918315.1). GTDB lineage: Bacteria > Bacteroidota > Bacteroidia > Chitinophagales > Chitinophagaceae > Ginsengibacter. The sequence goes on from JBDSHT010000390.1 coordinate 9,135, forward strand.
AATGTGCCGCTCCTCCAAAAGGTAAGATTGGCAAACTTTCTAACTTTGATGATGTGGCCTGTAAATATCATAGTGAAATAAAATTGTTTATTGGAACTATGAAAAGTGATTGCAGCCGTTTTACTACCGAAGTGGATTTGGGTGCAGTAAAACTTGGGCTAAAACAGGATATGGATAAAGAAACGTTTGCTGATCAGTTCATGAGCTGTAGTGTGGAAATAGGTGCTAAAATTGGTAAGGATGTAAAGATGGGACCATTAAGTGTTGAAGCATCTGCCGGCGCAAGAGTAGGTATTGAAATAGACCGCACCGGTGTAAAAGATGTATATATAACTGGGGGGGTAAAAGCCGGCGTAGGTACTAATATTATTGGAGATGCAGCAGAAGCATTAGGCACTCCCTCATCAGCTTTGGGCCAGGGCGTAAGTGACCTATCATTAGACGGTGGTGCTGAAGGAAAAATAAGTTTAGTAAGTGGTAAAGGTTCTATTTATAGTACGGGTATTTTTAAAAAATAATTTTATTACATGATGAAAAGTTTTTTTATTACAGGTTTACTTTTTTTATCGTTAATAGCATCGGCGCAGCTTACACTAGAGCAACGAATACAAGACAGCGTAATTGGCTGGTGGGGTAATAATCAATTCGATAATAAAATTAAACCTACTACTGACCTGATCCAAAAAAAACGGGTGGATATTACCAACCTGTTTGCAAACTGGATGAAAAAAAGTTACACACCGGTAGCAGGTTTGGGTACGGTTACACGTATCAATAACAAGACTTCTTTTGGTGTAAAGTTTTTAGTTTGGAATGTAAGTCATGATAAAATGTGGACCGATGGACAAGGCCATTTCAAACCAATATCTGAGGAAAATACCCCATTTGGTATCTGGTGCAATGCCATTCCTGGCAGTTATGCTATTCCCTTTTTAAATAATAATGGTGATCATTATTTTACATGGCCAACAGATGGCTATAGTGCTACAGAAAAAGATCTAAAAGAACTTGATCTTAAAAAATTTCCTGCAATCAATAAATATATTACCCGAAGTTGCGAATCGCAGATTGTCCTATTGGCACCCGGTAACAAACTACCTATAATTGAAGTGACCAAAGGTGAGTATTTAAATAATGCCCTTGCCGGTGTTGACAAAGAATTACAAAAGAAAAAAGATGAGATACTGGATCAAAACAGGGGGGATGATAAATCTACTGTAGACAGAAGAGAAAGCTTTTATGCTTACCAGGAAAAAGAATTTGTCCGCTACAGAAATGGAGTAAAGAAATGGCTGGCTTTATATAAAGACAGATTGAATGAACCTGCATTGATGAGAAATTTACAACCAACCATTATTTCAGAATTTTATGGAGATATTGATCCTTTTCACAAAGACATTTCCGGTAGTTTATTCCCGGTATATAAAATACCGAAAGAGATAATGGAAAAATGCAAGACTGAAAAACCGCAATGGATAGCCGTTTGGTTTTTATACGAAACAAAAGAAAATGGCAACCAGTTGTATGAGATGTACCGCTCTATGACTGAAAATTTAAATTACGAGTACATCTATAATTATTTTTACAATCCTGAGAAGATAAAAGGTATTGCTTATACACCAGCCAATGAAACTCAACTCAAAGTAAGACTTGATAATTACAGGAAAAAAAATTCGCAGGTAATAAGTGTGGCTTCTGCCTCGATTCAGCAGCAAGGTAATACCTTTTTTACTGAAAATTTTTTATCAAACAACGCAAGTAGCGAACCTGCCAATTGGTTTTTTAAAAGGTATGGCAAACATCCTGTAGTTACCACAATTAAAAACCAAGAAGGAAAATGGCTTCAGCTCGGTTATAATACGCCGGTATGCCCAACCTTATTGACAAAGCCTTTGCCCGAAAACTTTACTCTGGAATATGACCTGGCAACAGATGGTGAATTTAGCGGCCGAACTGGCGGAGCTGCCAGATTGATATTAAATACCCGAAAACCAACAGCAGATGGCACCGAACTTTTGGGTGGTGATGGTACCAGACTATCTATTGAAATTGAATCAGGTAATGAAGCAGAAGAAAATAGCAACGACTATCGGGGCATTGTGTCAATAAAAATCAACAGTTCCCCCTCTACAAATAAGGAAAACTATCTGGAAGGTATTTCTTATGAATATCCGCTACGTGAATTCACCAATAAAAAAACAACAGTACATGTAACGGTAAAAGTAAAATCAGGTTTGGTAACCCTTCTAATAAATAACAAGCAGGTAGCGGTTTCAAAAGATTTTAAAATGGGATATGGTGGTAAATGTGTAACCTGCGGATTGCCTGCCGGAACAAAGTTTAATTTACTTCACTGGGAGAATTCTACGAATGATTCGGATAATGTAAAAGTGTATTTAAGCAATATTAAGATTAGTAAAGAATAGGCATGTATTAAAAATGTAAAAGAAAGTAGTGGATAAAGGCCAATACTTTTTTTACAGGGTAGTAATCAGGGGTTTACAGAAATACATTTGCCAATAAAAAAATGATATGAAAAAAATACTTCTGTTGTTTGTTTTTTCTTTTTCTGTGGTAATAGTTTTTGCCCAAAAAGAAATCTTTGATCTTGCGTCCTATACCCCACCTAAAGACTCAACTGGTAAAAGATGGAAAAAAGAAGTAACAGAAACAATAACCAGCTTTACAATCACAAATAAAAAAAATAATAGTTGGTGCCGCATTGCCATAGTAAAAAGTACCATAAGCAAAGGAAGCATTGAAAAAGATTTTGAAAGTGAGTGGCAGGAGCTAATTGTAAAAAACTTTAACCCAAAAGATGCGCCCCAACCAAGTGAAGTGCAGGCTACTTCTGGCTGGAAAATAAAAACAGGCGTTGCAAAATTTATTTTTAATAAGATGGATGCAATAGCTATGCTTACCACCATGAGTGGCTATGAACGATGTGTAAGCATTATCGGCACCACCAACAACAAGGATTACTTACAAAATATAACCGACTTTTTATCATCTGTTGTGGTAATAAAACCCGTAAAACTACCTGACAATAGATTAGTGATAAAAGAAGAAATACAACAACCATTAACCAGTTCAAACGGCTTTGCATTTACTACAACCAACTTTGATGATGGATGGACAAGTTCAGTAAAAGAAGATTGGGTGGAAGTTATAAAAGGAAATATAAAAGTATTGTTACATTACCCAAAAGAAGGAACTGTTTTTCCAGATGATCCTATACCACTTGCTAACGCCGCCTGGAATATTTTAGTTGCTCCCAGATACAAAAATATTAAGCACTATATAGTAAAATATATTTCAGGCTATAATAGAGTAGAATTTGCAGCAGGTGATCTTATTGATAACAAAACAGGTAAAGATGTGTATGTAGCCTTTTTAAGATGTAAAAATAGTTGGATTGAATTTATTTCTCCCGATAAAAATAGTTTTATAAATGCTTTTGGAGTTGATTTTGATCAGATAAATTACGACGCTGATGAAAAAATATTTGATCCGTTAATTAGACTAAATAATTGTAACAAGTTTGCTGTTGCAGCAACTGATTTAAACGGAAAATGGACAAGTGATTTTTCTGGTGTACAACAACTTTACAATGTTTATACGGGTAATTATGCAGGCATGAACTTGAATACATCTAACCGCACCTTGCAATTTGGCCCAGGCAATACGTATCAATTTAGTTTTTTAGCAGTTTATGGCATGGTAGGCAATGGTAAACTTGCACAGCAAACCTCCTCCGGAAAGTTTTCGATAATCAATAACTGGCAGATTCAATTTTCAGATATCGGAGGAAAGCCGGATAAATACGATGCTTATTTTACTTGTGTAAAAGGTGGTAGAATATTATGGATGAATAGTGTTCAATCTCCCGGTTCGGGAATTTTTACTGGTTATGGAAAGGCAAAATAAATCTATGAAATAATGGATAACAATGATTAACTGTATGATTTAATCTGATTCCATAAAATCTATAGTTGCGCTTTATCAATTTGTAGGGGAGTGTAAAATAAACTGTGTCAAATAATTTTTCGATATTGACAGAATGGAGCCAGAAGCGAAGTTCTTGCTAAAAATGGTCGGGCTCGATGACCGGCCATTTCTTAATACAGATGTTGACATCGTGTCGCCATTGCATCGTTCTTGCTCACTCAAAGTTATCGGTTTTTTTA
>JBDSHT010000391.1:0-13682 GCA_039918315.1 Ginsengibacter sp.
AATGACCTATGTTCCAGCGGAACATCTTATGGGTAGAAAGAATATGCAGATTTAATAATTGAATGGTAATTTCCGTTGTACAAGACGTTCCTAACGGAACGATAAAACGTTTTACAAATTTTGGCTATTCACGAAATGTTCCGATGGAACAAAGAAGCACCGTAATTGTTGTCAAAAAAAATTCCTCTTTTTTAATTTATGGATTGTAACACAAGAATATCGGTGGCTTCAAAACATGCAATATTGAAATGACCTATGTTCCAGCGGAACATCTTATGGGTAGAAAAAGAATTGCGCATTTGTTTTCGTTCCATAGGAACGTTTTGTGCTGATCATAAAAATGGAAGTCAAAAAGTGCTTCTAAATGAAGAATAGAAAGTTTAAATGATTTGAACGTAATTTCTTGCACGAGACATTCATTAAAAATAACTGGTGCAAAATACCTGAACCTATCAATTTATTTTGCCGGAAGTTTTCGGTTTTATTTAAGACTATTTTATTTGTTACTCTTTTCTATTTGCTAACTTTGCCTCATTGCAAAAAAATTCTACCATACTGATGAAACGGATCACAGCAAGTTTGTTGATCGGTTTATTCGTTTTTATTCATGTGGTGAAAGCGTACCATAATCATGAAGCTGTTGTTACTCATACACATTCTTCCTCAAATGAATTCATGAAGGTGAAGGCAGATTGTGATATTTGTAAATATCATTTTGTGCAGAATGGTGCGTTGCTTTTTTGCCAACCAATAGTTGCTTCCCCATCATCATTGGGGAATGTTTATTTTACTTCCTCAGCCCGTATCTCCACATCGGTTGGTCTTCTGTCGGCTAATAAAGGCCCGCCTTCCCAAGCCTAATCTATTTTAGTAAAGGCATTGCCTTTACTTTTCAGCCCTCATATCTTTTTATTTTTTAGGCTTCGCCTGGAAAAGAAAAACTGGTTAATTCAGTTTTGTAAAACGAGGCACCTCACCATTTTTTAATTCGTTAATTATATTGTTTTGAAAAAACTGATCTATATATTTATTATAACAGTCATCTCGTTACATGCAAAGGCGCAGGACTGTTCCATGATTTTGACGGGACATGTGCACAGCACCCATTCTCATGAAGATCTTGCAAAGGCCACGGTACTTTTATTGAAAACTGGTGAGTCCATAACCACTGACGATAATGGTGATTTTAAATTTACCAAATTATGCAAAGGTGATTACACCATAAAAGTTACGCATGCCAGTTATGATGAGGAAAGCCGGCATTTTTCTATGGATGCCAACAGGCATATTGATATCGATTTGTTTCCCACAAAAAATGTATTGAAAACGGTAACTATCACTGGAATAAACCGACCTCAACATTTAGGAATTACCAAAGAATTATCAGGGAAAGATTTGGAAGAAACCCGTGGACTCTCATTGGCTGAAGCACTCAGTAAAATCAATGGGGTGTCGATGCTGCAAACCGGTTCCAATATTTCCAAACCCGTCATTCACGGGCTGCACAGCAACCGGATACTGACGATCAATAATGGAGTTCGCCAGGAAGGTCAACAATGGGGAAATGAACATGCGCCCGAGATTGATCCATTTATTGCCAACGAACTTTCTGTAGTGAAAGGAGTGGATGAATTGCAATATGGTTCAGACGCTATTGGTGGAGTTATTTTGGTGGAACCAAAATCATTGAGAACATTACCTGGATACAATGCTGAATTTAACTCGATGTATTTTACCAACAACCGGGAGTATGTTTTTTCCGGAATTTGGGAGCAGCAATTAAAAAAAATGCCGTCTCTTACTTATCGTATTCAGGGCACATTTAAGCAAAGTGCAAATGTTACTACACCGCACTACCGGTTGAATAATACGGCTACTATCGAAAAGAATTTTTCTGCTACGGTTGGTTTACGGCGCGAGCATTTTGAGTCGGAACTTTACTATAGTTATTTCAATGATAAGGTTGGAATTTTTGCAGGGTCTCACATTGGGAATCTTACCAACCTTCAAAAAGCGATTGAATCCGACCGCCCCGATCCAACATTTACGGGACAAGATTCTTATGAAATAAAACGGCCATACCAGGCAGTTGATCATCATCTTGTGAAATCGAAATCCGTGTTACAGGTAGGTGCCAATAAATTTAATTTGCTAGTAGCTGCTCAATTGAATTCGCGAAAGGAGTTTGACATTGTTCGCGATGCCACTAATAATAAGCCTCAAATGGATCTTGATATTTTTACTGTTTCAGAAGACCTTAATTGGGAGCAGCCTAAGCGAAATAATTTTTCCGGACTTGTGGGTATTACTGCTATGCAACAAGATAATTCTTATGCAGGTCGATATTTTATTCCCAATTATACTTCGGGTACTTATGGTAGTTATGTTATAGAAAAGTGGAAAAAAAATAAGTGGGATGCACAGGCTGGTTTACGCTTCGATCAGAAAAAAATTAATACAAACCGGATGCTTACAAACGGAACCAGATTTGATTTTTACAGTTTTAATTTTTTCACTTTTGCATCATCTTTTAATGTTGGGTATCAGATACAACCCACATGGAAAATTTATTCTAATTTTTCTATGGCGGGGCGTGCACCCAATGTGAATGAACTTTTAAGCAATGGTATTCACCATGGAACCGCAACTTATGAAATAGGAAATATTGCTCTGAAACCTGAGCATTCTATTAATATTTCATTAAACAGTGATTATAATAATAAGGCCAACACCATTGGGTTTGACGTTACACTTTACAATAATAATATTAATGATTTTATTTATCAACAGCCTAAGCCCGATGAGCCTGTATTGACCATTGCCGGGGCGTTTCCTAAATTGGTCTATGAGCAGACAAATGCTAATTTAAAAGGACTTGATTTTTCTGCATTTGCAAAACCTGTAAATAATTTAGAGTGGCAATTAAAATATTCTATGTTGCGTGCCCGCAATAAGAAAATTGATGACTGGCTAATCATGATGCCGGCAGATAATATCACCAATGAATTAAGCTGGCAATTTAAAGATGGTTCGCGGCTAACTAAAACTTCTTTCGGCATCAGTATTCAGAATACATTCAAACAAACGAGAGTGCCGGATGATAAATATGGCAAACAGGATTATAAAGAACCGCCTCCGGCTTATACACTTGTCGATGCTGATTTTTCAACTTCGTTTCGGGCAGGGTCTCTGCCTATAACTCTTTATTTGAGTGGAAAGAATCTTTTGAATACTACCTATAGAAATTACCTTAATAGCCTCCGATATTTCACGGATGAAATTGGGCGTAACATAAGCGTAAGAATTAAAATAGGCTTGCAACATTTTTATGAATAAAATTTATAAAGACAATATGAAAACACGTTTTATACCATACAGCATTCTTTTGATTTTTGTATCGATGTTATTTTTTGTTTCTTGTAAAAAAGAGCTAACAGGGGAAGACAATGCACAAGAAGTAATTACCACCATGCAGCTAACTTTTACGCCACAAAACGGTGGTAACAGTGTCTCTTATAAGTTTGATGATCCTGATGGACCTGGGGGAAATAATCCCGTAAAAGATCAGATCATTCTTTCAGCAGGAGTTACTTACGATGTGGTTTTGCAATTACTAAATAAGACAACAGATCCGTTGGAAGATGTTACACTTGAGGTTGAAAAAGATGGAGAAGCGCATCATTTGTATTATGAGCCTTCAACAACAAGCAACCTAACTGTTACCAATTTGAGCAATGATGTAAATGGGCTTCCACTTGGTATTAAAAGTGTATGGAAAACAGGAGCCGCAGGGAGTGGAACGATAAAAATAACGCTTCGTCACTATCCCGGTTTTCCTCCTGATAAACTTGCCAGCGACCCGGTAGATAGTCCTAAGTCATCGACAGATGTAGAGGTAGAATTTGCTACGATCGTGAAATAATATTATTTGCTTTTTTAAATCTGTACTATGATAAAATAATATTTTCTTCCTGTTTTAGATTATGTTTTTATGATCACGAAGATGCCGCTTAGCGGCTATCTTTGTTTGTAGAGTAATGTGCACAAGCGGACGCTTTCCTTATAAGAGAATAACTTAAAATTTATGAATGACATGAAAAAAATTTCCCTGATTCTAACTTTTATTTTTTCAATTTCCATTTCTTTTGGCCAGACTGATTCAGACAAAAAGATACTTCGCAAACTGGTGAAAGAAAATTTTGAATTAGCGGATACTCAATACCGTTATATGATGTCATTGACACAGCCTGACAAGCTTCCTCAATCTTTTGACGAGAAAACACAAAAGCTAGTAACCTACGATATCAAGTGGTGGTGCTCGGGTTTTTACCCTGGTATCCTCTGGTATATTTATGAACAAACCGGCAATCCTATTATAAAAAAGGAAGCAGAGAGAACTCTTGATGTTATTAAACCTAATCAGGACTACACGGGCAATCATGATCTTGGATTTATGATGTATTGTAGTTTTGGGAATGCGTACCGCATCACTAAAAATGAAGAGTATAAAAAAATAATTTTTCAATCAGCCCAATCCTTATCTACAAGGTACCGGCCTTCTATAAAAGCCATTCAAAGCTGGAACGGAAATAAATATTTTAAATGCCCTGTGATCATAGATAATATGATGAACCTCGAATTGCTTTCATGGGTGAGTGACCAGGGAGGTGATAGAAAATTTAAAGACATTGCCGTCATTCATTCTAATACCACAATGAAGAATCATTACAGGCCCGACTTTAGTTCGTGGCACGTAATTGATTATGATTTGAAAACCGGTAGGGTGCTGCGAAAAGCCACCTGGCAGGGTGCTGCAGATTGTTCGTCATGGTCGCGGGGGCAAGCGTGGGGGCTGTATGGTTTTACGATGATGTATCGTTTTACAAAAGATAAAAAGTACCTGGAACAGGCAAAGCACATCGCACAATTTATTTTGAATCATCCTAATTTGCCAAAAGATAAAATTCCATTCTGGGATTTTGATGCTCCACAAATTCCTTTTGCAAAGCGCGATGCTTCAGCAGGAGCCATCATTGCATCTGCATTGCTGGAGCTGGGAAAATATACCAATGGCAGTGAGAAGCAAAAATATATTTCGGATGCGGGCACTATTTTGAAGTCACTTTCCGGAGAAAGTTACCGCGCCAAAGTTGGTGAGAATGGTGGCTTTTTGTTAAGGCATAGTACAGGAGCGCTGGTGCTCAATTCTGAAATAGATGTTCCGTTAATCTATGCAGATTATTATTTTCTGGAATCATTAAAAAGATACAAGGATTGGTATTTATAACCCATTTAAAATTACTTGTTACTAAGCGCATCTTTTGTCAATTCGTTATTTACAGTTCGCCATATCTGCAAAGGATTTTCATCTTTCAATTCATCCGGAAGTAATTGATTGTCCCAGTTTTGAAAAGCAATCGGTCTTGCAAATCGTTTAATTCCATCGGCTCCCACGGACGTGAACCTTGAATCGGTTGTGGCTGGAAATGGGCCGCCATGGTGCATACTGAGACAAACCTCTACTCCGGTAGGAACACTGTTTATGATAAATCTTCCACAGATATTTTTTATTGATTCAATTAGGTTGTCATTGACTTGAATATCATTTACTGTGCCCATAACCGTGGAAGTCAATTGGCCTTCCAGGTTTTTTGCAACTTCAATCATCTCCGAAATATTTTCGCAAACTACCACCAATGAATAAGGACCAAAAACTTCCTGGTGCAATAAAGGGTTGTTTAAAAAATTCTTTCCGGAGGTTGTAGCTATTGTCGGTGTGCCTTCATTTTCTTTTTTTGCGATAGCAGAAACAGAAACTGTTCTTACCTCGTTTTGCTGTAAGGCCTCATCTCTTTTTTTGTCGAATGCTTTTGCAATTCCCGGATGTAACATTTTTGCAGGATCTATTTTTTCTATTTTATTTCCTAACGTGGTAATAAAATGAAGTATCGCAGCACTCTCTATTCCAATGATTAATCCGGGGTTGGTACAAAATTGTCCAACGCTCTGTGTGATAGAGCCTGCATACATTGTAGCAATTTCATCCAATGAGGTTTCTAATTTTTCCGGCAATAAAAAAACCGGGTTTACGCTTCCCATTTCTGAGAAAACCGGGATAGGAACTTTTCTTTGATTACCCCAATCAAACAATTGTTTTCCGCCTCCGAAGGAGCCTGTGAAGCCTACTGCTTTGGTGAGATCATGCATCACTAAAGCTTTTCCGACCTCAATGGATTCACCATGAACGTGTGCGAAAATCCCTTTTGGCATCTTGCATTTTTCGGCAGCTTTTAAAATTGCAGCCGCCACTTTTTCCGAAGTTTTTGCATGAGCGGGATGTGCTTTTATAATTACAGGACAGCCTGCTGCCAATGCACATGCTGTGTCTCCACCTGCGGTGGAATATGCAAAAGGAAAATTACTCGCTCCAAAAACCACGACCGGTCCCAAGGGAATAAGCATCTTTCGAATATCCGGTTTGGGAGGAGTCCTGTCATTGATCGCTGTGTCTATCCTGGCTTCCAGCCATTCACCACTTTCGCAAGCCAACCCATATTGATGTAGTTGAAAAATAGTTCTTGCCAATTCTCCCTTCAATCTTGCTTCGGGTAAATTGGTTTCTTTCATGGCACTTTGGACTAAATCATTTTCATTATTTTTTAGTTCTTCTCCAATCGTGCGCATAAATTCATGCCGTGATTGTAGCGGCAGTTTTCTATAAATATGAAATGCCTGCCAGGCTTCTTTCATTGTTTTGTCGATCTCTTCTGAAGTGGAATCTTTGAACATCTGTTGTACAATTTGTAGGGATTTTCCGAAATGGTCAAAATTACCCATTAAAAATTTAGTGAAATTTTACACAAAGCATTGATAGAATTTATCTACAAATAATAATCCATATTTGGATTGGTTACAAAACTTTCAGAGGATTTTTATCAATCGTTGATGGTCGTAGGAAGGGATAACCGTTTTTCGTCTTATTTCTTTTTTAATAATAACATGCTCATTTTATTCAATTGTTGTAAGTTTGCGCTCCTTAAAAAAGGAGAGTTGTCCGAGTGGTTGAAGGAGCACGCCTGGAAAGTGTGTATATGGGAAACTGTATCGAGGGTTCGAATCCCTCACTCTCCGCCTCAATCAATATTAAATTAAGCTAAAAGCCTGCAAACACTATGTTTGCGGGCTTTTTTGTTTTCGGAAAGGTGTCAAAACTCACATTTAAACTCAAAAAAAAGGTGAGTGATTCGGTGAGTAGGTGTTCGTAAAAAAGTTACTCACCAGAAATGGTGTAACCCATTGTTTTTCAATATGTTCGTGAGATGAATATCTTGTTTCGCCCAAACTGCAATGCTAATTTTGTTTCACTTTAAAGGATTAAATCATGAAGACAAATTTTAGCATGCTTTTCTATGTAAAAAAGCAAAAGAATTACACATCGGGCGATGCCCCCATTTATCTACGAATAACGGTTAATGGTAAACGCTCAGAGATAACTACCAACAGGGAATGTAACCCCGAAAAATGGAATTGCAAATCTGGAAGACTTATCGGAACTAAGGAAGATATTAAAAGCTTTAATGCTTTCCTTGATCACGTACAGTCCAAGGTTTATGACGCCCATCGTTACCTTTCCGAAAATGAAAAACTTATTACAGCAGAAACATTGAAGGACCGATTGATTGGAAAAGCAGAAAAGGCGAGAATGCTTATTGACACATTTAGAGATCATAATAGTAAGATGGCTGCTTTGGTGGATAAAGATTTTGCCAAGGGAACTTTCGAAAGATATAAAACCTCATTAAGTCATACAAAGGAATTTCTAAATTCCCGATACGATACTTCCGATATTGACATAAAGAAGATAGATCATTCCTTTATTACTGAATATGATTTCTTTTTAAGAAACATTCACGGCTGTGCTAACAATACAGCAGTTAAATACATGAACAATTTTGGCAAAATCATCCGGATATGTTTATCAAATGGATGGATTGCGATCGATCCTTTTGCAAACTATAAAGGAAAAATTAAGACAGTAGATCGGGTTTATCTTTCTAAAGATGAAATGCAGCGATGGGCTGATAAAAAATTTGAAATTGACCGTTTAGGTCAGGTTCGTGATGTATTTTTATTCTGTTGCTTTACTGGACTGGCTTATATTGACGTCAAAAAACTAAAGACTTCCCAAATAACAAAAGGCTTAGACGGTGAGCAATGGATTATTATTTGCTGTTGGGCTGAGGTTGTAAACATTATAAATAATGCAAGTGAAAATGATAATAAAACTCTGTATTTCACATTTAAGGTTTGGCAAAGCCAATTGATTATAACCTTATTGAAAACAAATTATTAAGCAATTGCAAAGCATAAGATTACATAAACCTTTTACTAACATAGACGGTAACACGAAAAAAGAAGCCTTATTAAAATCAACTGAAGAAATTATTTGGGCTTTTACCGGCAATAAATTTAATGTTCTCATAATAATGAGGTAACGTTTTCGTCATATACTGTTCTTTCCTTTGCACTACTAATACTGATTCGCTAATCAATCTTAAATATTATTGTTTACCTCTAAAGTTGCATGTCATGAAAATGGTTTCTTTTTTCATTCATAAAATGATTGTCAGAATTTTTCTCCGGCGACGTTCAGAGTTTTCCTCCGCTCTTAAATTTTTTAAAGTGCATTTGTAATGCAAAAACAAAATCGGAGGATTGAATTATTAGTTATTAGTGATGTGCATTTGGGCACATTTGGCTGCCACGCAAAACAACTTTTGACTTACCTCAGATCGATAACGCCGAAGACCGTTATTCTTAACGGTGACATTATAGATATATGGCAATTCAACAAAAGATACTGGCCGAAAAGCCACATGAAAATTATAAAACACATAATGAAATGGATGGGTAAAGGTGTCAGGATTTATTATGTAACAGGCAATCATGATGAAATGCTCAGGAAGTTTGCCGGCTTTAAAATGGGTTCATTAAGAATTGTAAATAAAGTAGTGCTGCCGCTCTCCGGCGAAAAGACCGCGTGGTTTTTTCATGGTGATGTGTTTGACGTAACTATGCAACACTCTAAATGGCTGGCAAAGCTTGGCGCTGTTGGTTATGATACACTGATCCTCATCAATACATTTGCAAATTTTATTTCAGAAAAAATATTTAAGAGAGGTAAATTGTCTCTTTCGAAAAAAATTAAAAACAGTGTGAAGAGCGCCGTTAAATTCATTAATAATTTTGAAACAACGGCTGCTGATATAGGCATCTCTAATAAATATGATTTCGTGGTGTGTGGCCACATTCACCATCCTGAGATGCGTCAGATTAGCAATGCAAATGGATCTATCCTGTATTTAAATTCCGGGGATTGGATAGAAAATCTTACATCCCTTGAATACAATGAAGGCAAATGGACACTCTATAAATATAACGAGGCAGATGTAACCGAAGATGATGATGAGCCGGGCAATAAAGAAATTTTTAACAGCATGCTTCACGAGTTTAATTTGATGAATCGGCCATGAAAATATTATACGCAATACAGGGTACAGGCAATGGTCACATTAGCAGGGCAAGAGACATCATTCCAGAGCTTCAAAAACGAGGAAATGTCGATATACTGATAAGTGGTACAGACACAGATGTTAGCCTGGAATTTCCTGTAAAATACAGGCTTAAGGGAATGAGTTTTGTATTTGGTAAAAAAGGTGGGATCGATTTACTGGCGACCTACAAAAAAGCCAAATTGAAAAAATTTTTCAAAGAAGTTAGAAGCCTGCCGGTTAAAGAATATGACATTGTTATAAATGATTTTGAACCTGTTAGCGCATGGGCTTGCTTTTTTAACGGTAAACAATGTATAAGCCTCAGCCATCAGGCAGCCGTGTTAAATAAAAATGCACCACAGCCGCATAAAAAAGATAGGGTAGGTAAGACGATCTTAAAAAAGTATGCGCCGGTTACAGATGCGTTCGGGTTTCACTTTGAAGCGTTTGATAAAAATATATTCACGCCCGTTATCCGCGATGAAATAAGAAGTGCAAACAATCTTCAACTATCGCATTATACCGTATATCTGCCCGCTTATAATGATAGAAGGATCATTAAAGTACTGAAAGAAATAAAAGAAGTTCATTGGGAGGTTTTTTCAAAGCATACAAAAAAGAAATACAAAGAAAACAATATAGCGATCAGCCCCGTGGATAATGAAGCTTTTATAAAAAGCATGGTTACATGCACCGGAGTGCTTTGTGGTGCTGGTTTTGAAACTCCTGCCGAAGCGTTGTTTTTAAAAAAGAAATTAATGGTAATACCCATGACGGGGCAGTATGAGCAGCAGTGCAACGCAGCCTCACTAAAAAAAATGGGTGTACCCGTTTTAAAAAAATTAAAAATATCTAAGATTGATACTATTGCAGCATGGATTAATGAAGCAAGCGTTATACTCGTTGATTATCCAAATATTACACCTGAAATAATCGCATCAGTTTTCAAAACGCATCTGAATCATAATAATGCTCAACCCCTCGCCCCGGTGAATGTTACCTATTCTAAAAAGAAGTTCTTAAAAACTATCCTGAAAATAATTTATATCAAATAAAAGAAAAGCATGTCGCCGGGCAAAGAAGCGTTTGGAAATGATTTTAAATGGGGAGTATCTACTGCTGCTTACCAGATAGAAGGTAGCTGCGATTTGAATGTCAAAGGGAAATCTATTTGGGATGTATTTGTAGCAACAAGAGGAAACATTTTCAAAAAACATTCCGGCGATGTTGCCTGTGATTATTATAACCGATATGCAAAAGATATCAGCCTGATGGCTGAACTCAACATCTCAAACTATCGGTTTTCTATTTCATGGAGCCGCATACTACCATTTGGTACTGGCCATGTAAACCGTGAAGGCATAGACTTTTACAATCGGGTAATTGATTTTTGCCTGGAGCTTAACATCACTCCCTGGGTTACTTTATATCATTGGGATTTGCCTGAGGCACTGCAAAAGAAAGGGGGATGGGTGAACAGGGATATCATCAATTGGTTTTCAGAATTTACTTCTTGCTGTCTTAAATATTTTGGAGACCGCGTCACTAACTGGATGGTATTAAACGAGCCAATGGTTTTTACCGGGGCAGGATATTTCCTCGGCGTGCATGCACCCGGAAAGAAAGGCCTTAATAATTTTTTAGCTTCCGCCCACCACGCCGCTTTGTGCCAGGCAAGAGGTGGCATGCTAATTAAATCGCTTCAACCGCAAAGCAATGTGGGAACTACATTTTCGTGTTCCCATATAGAGCCGCATCAAAAAACCGATAAGGATATTGGCGCAGCAAAAAAAGTGGATGCCTTATTAAACCGATTTTTTATAGAACCTCTTTTGGGCCTTGGATATCCAATTGACGATTTAAAATTATTGAGGCGGGTTGAAAAATATATCAAAGAAGATGATGAAAAAAACCTGGCGTTTAATATGGATTTTATTGGCGTTCAAAATTATACGAGAGAGGTGGTAGCGCATACTTCCTTTATGCCCTACATGAATGCAAAAATCATTAAGGCGAATAAAAGAAAAGTGGAAGCCACCCTGATGAATTGGGAAGTGTATCCTGAATCTATCTATTATGTTTTAAAAAAGTTCAGCAGTTATAAAAACATTCCGTCTTTGATAGTGACAGAAAATGGAGCCGCTTTTACGGACACGCTGGAAAACGGCAAAATACATGATATAAAAAGAAGACAATACCTGCAGGATAATATTTGCCAGGTCTTGCGCGCAAAGCGGGAAGGAATAAATGTTTCAGGGTATTTTGTTTGGACCTTTCTTGATAATTTTGAATGGGCAGAAGGCTATCATCCACGTTTTGGACTGGTGCATGTAGATTTTCAAACACAGAAAAGAATTGTAAAATCGTCGGGATACTGGTACGCTGATTTCTTAAAAAAAAGAAGTCCCTGAGTTAAAAAATGTTGCGAAATTAAATCTGTAATATAAATCGTACAATCTTTTGATCAACTTTTTATTTTTCTCGTTAGCGATTCTTATCCTCCAGTTTGCTTTATTATCAAATCATTAATTTTAATAGTACCTGCAATTATGCTTACAATAAGGAGTTAAATTGAACTGGTATCTAATTTGGCATCATGAAAAAAATACTTATTCTTTTTAATGGCATAAACGCCCCCTGGCACATCACCACTTTTGCCCTTAGAGTGGCTAAAGAAAATGGTTCAGATGTTCATGTTTTATTTTTAAAAGATGAGGTAAACAGTTATCCATATCCAAGCGATATAACCTCTGTACAAAAAGACTTTTCACCTAAGAAAGAGAGAGCTGACAATACAGAACTGCAGGAAAAGAATATAGAGTTATTTACAAGTTTTTGTAAAGATGTAAACGTGGCTTGCTTTTTTGAAAGAAATGTTTCTCTGAAAAATCTTGTTGATTTTACCGGCGGGGCAGATATTGTAATCACTGATTCGCATGATGAGTTTCAAAAGTATGCCCTCAAGGATATTCTTGCCCTGGCGAAATGCCCTGTTTGTTTGGTATCAATTAATGCGACACAAATAAAAGCCAACGTGCTGTTGTATGATGGGACTGACGACGCCACTCTCGCAATTGAAACTTACTCAAATCTTTTCCCCAAGCTTTGCAATGAGAGAAGTTTTATTGTTACCATTAATGAAGGGAAAGATAATAAGCCACTATCAAAAGATGTTTTACAGAAATTCACTAATGTGCAATACATATCGCTTTCGGGAAACACCCAGGAAAAGCTAATCGAGTTTCTCGACCAACATGCAGAAAATTCAATGGTAGTTATGGGAGCCTTCGGAAGAGGTGCCATATCCAGGCTTTTTAGGCCAAGCCTTTCAAATGCGGTAATTAACCAAACAAGCGCATCATTATTTTTAGCACATAACTGATTTGAGGTATTATCACTTTTTCTAAAAACTTAACATTGAAAATATTGTTATAGCATTAATTTCAATTTTTTAATTCATCAAATAAATTTATAAAATGGGTAAGGCAACGAAAGAAAAATTAAGTAAGGCAAAACAAAAGGCAGCAAAAGAAAATGAAGCAAAAGAAAAAAATATAATAGCGAAAAATGCAAACAAAGAAGCTTATGATAAACTGCTCACTATTTTTTCCGAATATAAGAATGAAGAAAATATTAAAAAGTTTGACCGTAAGATTGAAAAAGCAGCTAAACTATTTGAGCCATTGATTGTTAAAGCAAAATCTGACAAGAATTAATACAGGGAACTAAATTGCTTATCCATAGAAAGGAAATATTAGACACTAATTTCTCATACTTTTAATTCTAAAAACGATACCTATAATTGGTAGGCAATACAGGTAGCTCGTTTTAGAATTAAAAGTTTTTTAATTGGTGAATGCTTTAAAAGGAACTTGTTTTTAATAAAAGCAAAACGGCGCTGAACTTCCAATAAGGCATAATAAAAACTTACTTTATGGTATAAGATGGTTTTTGTTTGCGAAGAATACCTATTCGTTTGAAAGAAAATAAAGACTGTAGCGCATTAAGTTTCGAATTCAACGTCAATTCAAAAACCTTTGCCAAAATAGTTCCGGTAATAATTCCTAACAATGCACCGGCCGCAATATCAGAAGGGAAATGCTTTCCTACATATACCTGGGCATAACA
>JBDSHT010000392.1:0-3645 GCA_039918315.1 Ginsengibacter sp.
CAAAATCTATTTCAAAGTCACCAGAACCCTCCCGATTTAATCGGGATGCTCTACCAACTGAGCTACCGAATCAAAACCTATTTCAAAGTCACCAGAACCCTCCCGATTTAATCGGGATGCTCTACCAACTGAGCTACCGAATCATGCTACCGAATCAAATAGCAGAACGCCTGCTTTTTTTTAAGGAGTGCAAAAATAAGAGAAAAAGAGTTTGAACCAAACTTTTATAAAAATTTCTTTTACCAATTTCTCCGCATCAAGTACAAAAGCTTTTATGGTAGCGGTTTACAGGATTATTTTTAAAAAAATTTATTTATTTGCCTAACATTATCAAATTGTATTAAAGTATAAAATGCTTTAAAAATATTGATGTTCACCTCATTATTCTTCTTCAGTATTTTTCAAACTCATCAGCAAAGTATAAGAACCTTTGGTAACTATTGTTTTTCCGGAGAGGTTGGCATCAGAAATTATCTCCGTAAATCCATTTTCACTTTCGCCAATGCGCACCTCAACCATTTCAAATCTGTTTTTTCCGGTTTGTTCAAAAACGTACTCTTTGCCCTCAAAACGAACAAATGCTTCATCCGGCAATACATCCCGGAGTTCGTTTTTTAATTCGATCTCAGCGTTCATGTACATACCCGGGAGAAGTCCTTTATCAAAATTATCAAAATGGCAATGTACTTCTGTAGTTCCATCCGACGCAACATCTTTACTGATCAGAATAATATCACCTTTGAATTTTTTATTTGGATTAGTGTTTGTAAAAGAAATTACCTGCTGGCCTATAAAAACCTTATCCAGGTCTTTTTCAAAAATTTTCAAATTCAAATGAATATCTGTCGGATTTACCAATTCAAAAAGAACATCGCCGGGCGTAATATACTTTCCTATATTTTCATTCACCTTTGTTACATATCCATCGATGGGCGAATAGACATTGATGCTTTTAGAAATGGTTTGTTCATTGAGGTTAGCAACATTAATGTGTACCAACTTTAATTTCTCTTCTAAAGCTTTTATTAAAATTTTTTGTGATTGAAAAGAAGATCTTGCTTGCTCAAACACCTTGTCGCTGCTGGCTTTGCTCTCATTTAATTCTTTTTGACGATTGTATTCGCTTTCCAAAAAACTGTTTTGTGCTTTTGCTGTGAGATACTCCTGCTGCAACTGAATATATTGATTGTCTTCAATAACTGCAATCACTTCGTTCTTATTTACATGCATACCCGGCAATAATTTTGTTGACTTTAAATAGCCGCCCAATGGTACGCTTACGGACACCATATTTTGCGGAGGCACATCTATACGCCCATTTAATTGCAGGGTAGAAGAAATTTGTTTTTGTTCGATTTGACTGGTTGCAATTTGAACATTTTTTAACTGAGCTTCTGTGAGTGTGATCACATTCGTTTCGACTTTGGTTTCGACTGGTGCTTCTGCTTTCTTGGTCTCGCAAGAAAAAAGTAAAGAAGCAAATGAAAATAGTATGATGAGTTTTTCTTTCATGTTTTTTATTATTTATTGTTTAAATAATTGATTTGGATAATGGCGTCATTTAGATTCTTAATCACTTCAAGATATTGACTTTGGGTTGCCACTCCTTGGTTCATAAGAACCACCCAATCAAGGTAATTAATCTCGCCAAGCGTAAATTGAGTGGTGGCACCGGACTGAATGGTTTCAGCACTTTTTAAACCAGATTTATCAAACCAATTTAAAGTTTCAAGATATTTTTGATATTCCTTTAAAGCGGCATTTTGTGAGGCTTCCAGGTTTTGCAGACCTAACAAATAATTATTGTTTGCTATTGATTCATTGATTTTCCCTGCTCCAATAACCGACTTTTGAGCACCGTTAAAAATGGGTATCCCAACTCCAATTTGGACTGAGTGAAATCTTTTAGAAGCGGTATAATATTTATCATCGGCTCCTGTTCCGCGAATGCTTGCATTGTTGTAGCCAAAAATTAAATCAGGCAAAAGTTTTGATTGTTGCAACCGCGTACTTGCGAAAGCAATCTGCTTTTGTTGTTGCAGCAATTGAATATTTACATTTTGTTTTGGTGACAAAAAATCCAGCCCGCCACCATCCAACTTCAGCCGGTGTTCCGCAGGAACGAGGACATTGCTGGAGTTAAGCGCCAATTGAAAGTGTAGCTGCTCAATAGAAATATCCTGCTCCAATTCTTTTAATTGAATAGCGATTTGTCCTTGTTGATTTTCAGCCATTGCTTTCTCTAAAATATTACTTTCCCCTTTTTCAAAACGAAGATTTGCCCTTGCTAAAAATGCACGATAAATACTGTCAACATGCAATAAAAGTTTTTGCTTCTCCTTCAAATAAGTCAGGTAATTAAAGATCTGGGACACTTCCTTTTTCAACTCAGCTATTTTTACATTCACGGATATTCCGCTGCTTACATATTCTTCCTTTAACAATGATTTTTGACGGGCATAAACCGTGGGAAAATTAATTGTTTGGCTCAAGCCGAATTTGGTGTCAGTATAAAAACTATTTATTTGTCCAACTTCGCCAAACACTGAGGTGGCTGGGATTGTAACAGCAGATCCTTGTAATTTCTGCTGATAGGCATCCTTCAATTTTTCATTTTTAATCAACAAATTATTTTTGATAGCAGTATCAATTGCCGCTTCCAAAGATATCGGCGTTTGTGCCTGCACGTTCTGAAAAGACAGGGAACACAAAATCAAAATTGTAAGTAATGATACGCCCCCTTTCAATGTTTGTTTTTTTGGTCGATTGCTTTCAAATAAAATATAGAGCGTTGGCAAAACGAACAATGTCAAAAATGTAGCAATCATTAATCCCCCAATGACAACGGTTGCCAAAGGACGCTGCACCTCTGCCCCTGCTCCATTGCTTAATGCCATAGGTAAAAAACCGAGTGATGCCACGAAGGCTGTCATTAATACCGGGCGCAACCTTACTTTAGTGCCCATCAATACAATGCGTTTTTTATCTTTCATACCTTCTTTTTTTAATCGGTTAAATTCTGCTATCAACACAATTCCATTCAATACCGCAATACCAAACAAGGCGATGAAACCCACGCCGGCACTGATGCTAAAAGGCATACCACGCAGAGCCAAAAAGAAAATACCTCCAATAGCAGAGAGAGGAATAGCAGAATAAATTAGTAAGCCTTGCTTTACAGAATTGAATGCGAAATAGAGTAAAATAAATATCAGGAACAATGCAATCGGAACAGCAATTATTAATCGTTCTGTAGCGGCATTGAGATTTTCAAAGGCGCCGCCATATGTGGCATAGTAACCTGGTGAATAATGGATTTGGGTATTTGCCTTCTCCTGCAATTCATGCACAATGCTTTGTACATCCCTTCCTCGTGCATTAAAACCTACGACAATTCTACGTTTGGCATCTTCGCGTTGTATTTGGTTAGGTCCGTCTTTTATAGAAACGCTGGCAACCTGTGATAAGGGAATCTGTAAACCATCAGGCCCTGGTATCAGTAAGTTCTGGACATCCTTTAAATCCTTCCTTTTGTCGCCGGCCAGGCGAACGACTAAATCAAAATGCCTTTCTCCTTCATACACCTGGCCGGCAGTTTGCCCGGCAAAGGCGGTATTGATAACGCGGTTGATGTCTGCTATATCC
>JBDSHT010000393.1:0-13868 GCA_039918315.1 Ginsengibacter sp.
ATATGTTTGAGTGCCTTCATCTTTTAATTAATTTAAAAATTCCCTTACATCAGTTACGACTCCGGTAAGTGCAGCAGCAGCGGCTGTTAGCGGACTTGCCAATAATGTTCTTGATCCTGCACCCTGGCGGCCTTCAAAATTTCTGTTGCTGGTGGAAATGCAATATTCGCCCGCAGGAATTTTGTCTTCATTCATGCCGAGGCATGCACTGCAACCTGCCTGCCTGATTGTGAAGCCTGCATCAGTAAATATTTTATCAAGTCCTTCCGCAATTATTTGCGCGGCAACTTGTTGTGAACCGGGAACAATCATTGCATTGACATGTTCACTTTTCTTTTTTCCTTTTATTATCGAAGCAACTAATCGAAGGTCTTCAATCCTTGAATTGGTGCAGCTTCCGATGAAAACATTTTGCACCGGCATTCCTTTCAATGCCTGCCCCGGCTGAAGGCCCATGTATTTAAGTGCAGCAATAATATTTTTTCTTTCACCTTCATCGGCAATACTTTCCAAAGTTGGAACAGAAGCGTTTATTGTAATACCAAGCCCCGGATTGGTGCCGTAAGTGATCATTGGCTCAATTTTATTTGCGTCAATATTTATCTCAACATCAAACACAGCATCGTCATCGCTGTATAAATTTTTCCATTCACTTAATTTCTTTTCCCATTCATTTCCTGACGGGGCGAAAGTGCGGCCTTTGATGTATTCAAAAGTGGTATCATCAGGTGCTATCATTCCTCCACGAGCTCCCATTTCAATGCTCATATTGCAGATAGTCATTCTTGCTTCCATCGACAAGGCTTTAATGGCGGAACCTGCATATTCCACAAAATATCCTGTTGCTCCACTTGCAGATATTTTTGCAATAATGTAAAGAATGATGTCTTTAGAGACTACGCCTTTATTCAATTCCCCTTCAATATTAATACGCATTACTTTGGGCCTGCTTTGTAGAACACACTGGGTTGCAAAAACCATTTCCACTTCGCTGGTTCCAATGCCAAAAGCGACAGTACCGAATGCACCGTGAGTAGAAGTGTGACTGTCACCGCAAACGATTGTCATGCCCGGTTGGGTGATGCCGAGCTCGGGTCCGATGACGTGAACAATTCCCTGAAAGGGATGACCAAGTCCATATAATTCTACTTTATGTTTGGCACAATTATCTACTAATTTTAGAACCTGCAACTTTCCCAATTCATCTTTGATTGGAAGGTGTTGATCAATCGTCGGAACATTATGGTCGGCTGTTGCAATTGTCTTTTCGGGGCGAAAAAGTTCAATTCCTCTTTTTTCAATTCCGGCAAAGGCTTGTGGGCTGGTAACTTCGTGAATAAGATGTTTGTCAATATAAATCACATCAGGCCCGCCCGGTATCGATTTCACCAGGTGCTTTTCCCAAATTTTTTCAAATAATGTTTTTGCCATTTTTATTTGCGTGTATTTTTTACCAATGTCTTCTTTTGTATTTTAATAATTTTTCAATTATTGCTGTACCATTGAATTCGATTGTTTATAAGCATTCGCCAATTCCATAAGATCGGTGTCAATAACTTCCTTCTTAAAATCCGCAACACTTAAAAACTTTTTATACAAAATATCAATATCATTTCTATCAAATTGATGCCCTAAGTTTTGAAAACGGAAAGCCAATGCGCTTCGTCCACTCCTTGCCGTTAGTACGATTTTAGAACTATCAGCACCCACATCCAGCGGATTAATTATTTCATAAGTAAGGTTGTCTTTCAAAAATCCATCCTGGTGAATTCCGGAGGAATGTGAAAATGCGTTGCTGCCCACAATCGCCTTGTTAGGTTGCACTGGCATACGCATGGTGTCTGAGACCAACCTACTCATGGGATATAATTTCTCAGATTGAATAGCGGTGTAAAACTGGATGTCTTTGTGTTGCTTAATAATCATGACCACTTCTTCCAAAGAAGTATTGCCGGCTCTTTCGCCCAGTCCATTAATGGTGCATTCTATTTGTCTGGCACCATTTATAATTCCCGAAATGGAGTTCGCAGTTGCAAGACCAAGATCATTATGGCAATGGCAGGAGATGACCGCCTTGTCAATATTGCTTACATTATTTACCAGGTAAGAAATTTTTTCTCCGTATTGGTGTGGCAAACAATATCCTGTAGTATCGGGAATATTTACTGTAGTGGCTCCTGCTTTTATCACGGCTTCAATTACTCTTGCCAAATATTCATTATCGGTTCTGCCTGCATCTTCTGCATAAAATTCTACATCATCGGTAAAGTTTCGAGCCCACTTAACACATTGAACAGCCCTTTCCAAAATATCCTCCTGGTTAGAATTAAACTTACTTTTTATGTGAAAATCTGAAGTGCCAATTCCTGTATGAATTCGTGGACGTTTTGCATATTTTAATGCATGTGCTGCTACTTCAATATCTTTTTCAACCGCCCGGGAAAGAGCACAGATAGTAGCATTTTTAATGGTTTTGGAAATTTGCTCTACCGAAGAAAAATCGCCGGGGCTGGATATTGGAAATCCGGCTTCAATCACATCAACACCCAATTCTTCGAGCTCTAAAGCAAGCTCAATTTTTTCCTTAGTATTTAATTTACAACCCGGAACTTGTTCGCCATCCCGAAGCGTAGTGTCAAAAATTATTATTTTTTCCATAAATCTATTTTCTAAAATGTAGAGTGGATTTTGAATAACGTAATTTCACGTAGTCGAAAGTAGGTGAATAGGGGATGGTATTGGAATCAAATTATACAAAATTTACACTTCCAAAAAGAGTGATATTTTCGGCAAAGCCTTATTGCTATTGTATTTCAGAATAATTTTATTACGATGCCCAACAGATCTACTGATTCATTGTTTCAATTAATTCACTCACTTACTAAGTCAGAAAAGAGAAATTTTAAATTATACGTGCAAAGGAACTCAGCTAATGTTGATCTTAAAATTGTACAATTATTTGATGCCATTGACCGATTAACAACGTATGATGAAAGCGCCTTAATAAAAAAAACAGCTTCCATCAAAAAGCAACAACTACCAAATATCAAAGCGCATCTTTATAAACAAATCCTGAGCAGTATTCGGCTTTTGGATAGTAATAATAATATAGAGATTCAATTGCATGAGCAATTGGATTACGCTAAGATTTTAGATAATAAAGGCTTGTATCATCAGAGTTTAAAAATTCTTGACCGGTTAAAAGAAGTGGCAAGAAGCCACAACCAGCTTACGTTTGTGATGGAAGTACTTGCGCTCGAGAAAAAAATTGAAACACTTCACATCACGCGAAGTATGCAGGACAGAGCAGATGCACTTACTGCGGAAGTAAATGAAACCAACCTTCACAATCTGCGTGAATCGCAACTTTCTAACCTTGCTTTAAACTTATATAGCTGGTATATTAAGAATGGACTTGCGAGAAATAAAAACGACGAAAAGGAAGTTGAAAATTATTTTCTGGAACATCTAACACCTGATTTACAGAGCCCGGAAACTTTCTATGAAAAATTATATTACAGCCAGAGTTATTGTTGGTATGCGTTCATACGACAGGATTATTTAATGTACTATCGCCATACGCAAAAATGGGTGGATCAGTTTAATTCACATTCACAAATGATCCGGATTGAAACTGGAAACTATATAAAAGGATTGCATAATTTATTGAACGCACATTTTAATCTGCGCAACTATCAGGGTTTTGAAAAAGAGTTGCAGGTGCTTGAAGATTTTAGTAATTCTGAGATCGTAAAATCAAATGATAATAACAAGATCCAGGTTTTTGTTTACCTCTACATCGCCAAGTTGAATCAACATTTTTTGAAAGGTACATTTCATGAAGGTGTAAAAATAGTTGATGAAATTACCAGGCACCTTGACGAATATAACATCTATCTTGATCACCACAGGACGCTTATTTTTTATTACAAAATTGCCTCTCTTTATTTTGGAGCCGGCGATTATGACAAGTCTATCGACTATCTAAATAATATAATAAATTGGAAAGTGAGTTTGCGGAGTGATCTGCAATGCTATGCGAGATTGCTTCATTTGATCGCTCATTACGAACTAAAGAATTTTCAATTATTGGAATACCTGATAAAATCAGTATATCGTTTTATGGCAAAAATGCAAAACCTCAGTTTGGTGGAAGAAGCCATGTTTAAGTTTTTGCGTAATTCTTTTTATTTATCTGCAAGCAAACTAAAACCAGAGTTTGAAAAACTATTAGGAAAACTGAAACAGTTTGAAACCAGCAAATTCGAGACGCGTGCGTTTGCCTATCTGGACATCATATCATGGCTGGAAAGTAAGGTGCACGACAAACCTGTTTATGAAATTATCAGGGAAAAATATTTATCCGGTAAACGGTTTGAAAAATAGATATCCAAACTCACTCCGCTTATCAATTATCAGTAAATCATTTGCCGTGCGAAAGCTTTATTATTTTTTGAACAGTATGATGTCCATTGCTTTCAATTCTTACAAAGTAAATACCGGCAGGTAAGTTGTTTACCGGAATTGACGTTTTTTGTTGTCTTAAAATTTGCGACGTAAACAGTTTCCCAGTGGCATTATATATTTTAAGAGTTGCTCTATTTGCTTCCGTAAAATTAGATGAAGAAACAATTACTTCATTTATAAATGGGTTAGGATAAACGCTTACAGTTAGCTCTTCATTTTGCCCCGTTTCCTCTGATGGTAAAGGTCCGGCTTCTGCATTTGTACTATCACACACCATTGAATTCAAAAATGAATTTTTAGAATTTCCTTTTGCAAAAAGGCTTCTCATTGCTGATTTTTGTCCGTTGGTAAAAAGGTTCATGCAGGCATCGTCATTAAAATCCATGAAGTTCATAAACATGTCGCCATATTGGTTGATAGAGCAAGAAGATACATGTGGAAATGTGGTGCAATTACTATTGCTGGTTTCCTGCGGAGGCGTGTCAGCAACACCGTCATCACCGCAGGCAGCATCACCCCAAAGGTGCCGTAACCCCAGCCAGTGACCAATTTCATGGGTAGCAGTACGCCCTTTGTTATACTTTTTATCAAGAATACCTGTGGTACCAAAGACATTATATTTCAACACAACACCGTCTTTTTCCAATGGGCTTCCCGGTAAAACAGAATACCCTAAGGTGCGTCCGAAAAGGTTACAAACCCATAGGTTAAGGTATTTGGTAGCATCCCACGCATTGTCTCCTCCTTTTGATGAAAACTTCATAGCATCATCTGCCAGGAACGTTTTTTCAGAAGTAAATTTTCGCACTATTCCGGTAGTGTATCTGCCATTAGGATCTACTTTTGCCAGGCAAAAAACAATCCTTGAATCCGCAGCAACACTCTTGAAAGGTTCTGGAGTATTTACTGCATCGGCATTTTGCCTTCTAAAATCTTCGTTGAGTGATTTTATTTGAGAAAGAATTTGCTGGTCACTAATATTTTCAGTGCTATTATTATATAAGACATGCACCACAACCGGAATTATTATTACTTCATTTGGTAAAGTATCCCGCTCGCCCGGTACAGAGTGAACTTTCGCGCTCTTCACAATTTTTGATGCACTATTTTTCAATAAATAGTCAGGTGTTACGCATCGTTGAGCTGCTATTTTAAGAGTAACGATTAAAGCTAAAAGAGTAAAAATATATTTCATGTATTCCCGGTGGTTAGCTCAATTTCTTGAGTGATAAACATTGATGGGATTACATAGGTTGATTACATGATTAATTCAGGGGATAGCTAGATTGGGGATTAATGATACAAAGCTCTTTGTAATAAAGCGCAGAAAAAGATAACGCTTTAGCCATGTTTCATGGCGGGTAAACAGAGGTTTGAAGGCACAAATAAAATCAATAATTCTTAAAGATCAAAACTTTATGCAAAGATTTATTTGTGCTTGCTAAAAAACGCATTGGGTTTATTATTTTTACTCATTATCTAAAATTAAAAAATGAAACCGTTTAAAATAGCTTTTGTATTACTAATAGCTTTTGTTTCGTGTAATAATAACTCGAACCCTGACGTAGATTCCTCCCTTCCTGTGTTACAGGCCAATAACATTCCCGCTCCGTCGCCCATTATGTTCGAAGTAAATTCTGTGTATCCGCATGACGTTACAGCGTTTACCCAGGGACTCGAATATCATAATGGAAAACTTTATGAAAGTACAGGGGAATTTGGGAAATCAAGAGTTCGAATTGTAGATATAAAGACTGGCAGTAGCCTTGAAGATCATCTTGTTCAGGATGCAAATATTTTTGGAGAAGGGATCACTATATTTAAAGATAAATTATATCAATTAACATGGCAGGATCAAAAAATATTCGTGTATAATTTAAATGATCTTAGCAAGATTATAAACACGATTAACTGGAGCAGACAAGGGTGGGGGATTACGAATGATGGCACCAACCTGATCATTAGTGATGGTACTTCAAAAATTTATTATGTGGCACCTGTGGAAAATAGCAACGAAATGAAAATTGTAAAAATACTCACAGTAGTTAATAATTTAGGAGAAGTAGATAGCCTGAATGAGCTAGAGTTTATAAACGGATTTTTGTTTGCCAATGTTTGGTTAACCGACCAGATTGTAAAGATTGATACGGCAAACGGACACGTAGTTGGCACTTTAAATTTTAAAGGACTTTTACAGCAATATGATCCCGGAGTGCAGGTAAGTGAAGAAGCAGTTTTAAATGGAATTGCTTATGACAGCGTTTCGGATAAATTATTTATTACAGGAAAGAAATGGCCAAAATTGTTTGAGATTAAACTGAAATAAAAGTTGTAATTTAAATGATACATCTATCTTCATTTATATTTTTGATTGCACATTTTCTAGCTTTTTTTTGATATACTTAATTATAAGATTTTGGAAGATACCTATACCATTCCTGCCAATACAAGAATTGGCCACGTTCATTTAAAGGTTTCCGATCTGGAAAAGTCGATTCATTTTTATTGCCACTTGTTAGGATTTGAAATCATTTCAAAATACGGTCAAGATGCTGTTTTTATTTCTGCCGGGGGTTATCATCATCACATCGGTCTCAATACATGGTTGAGCAAAAACACCACACCGGGAAGTGTGTATTCTCCAGGACTTTTTCACGTCGCTATCTTATATCCAACCCGCAAAGATTTGGCTGTTATTTATAAAAGACTTTTAGATGAAAACTATAATTTGACGGGCGTTTCCGACCATGGCGTTAGCGAAGCGGTTTATTTAAGCGATCCTGACCAAAATGGCATAGAACTTTATTGGGATCGGCCGAAAGAAGAATGGCCGTTAAATAAAGAAGGGGAAATTGAAATGGTTACCGATCCTTTGGATGTTATTAGTCTGCTCAATGAATTAAAAAAATAATTCGTCTTTAGCTCATCCCGTTTCTCAAATAATTGAGCCAGTCAATCATGCGGCTGGTGAAGCCATATTCGTTGTCAAACCATGCTACCAGGCGTAGGTGATTCCCGATGGAGGCAGTTTGTGTACCATCTATTATACAAGAGTGAGTATTTCCTTTGATGTCGATCGAGACTATTTGTTCTTCTGTGTATTCAATTATTTTATGTAATTCTTCAGCAGATGCTTTTCTAAACAGATCATTTATTTCTCTGGTACTTACTGGCGATGATAATTGAACATAAAAATTAGCCATTGCTCCATTTGCAATAGGAACTCTTGTAGAGGAAGTACCAATCTTGTTTTTTAAGTCAGGAAATAATCGGTTCAATGATTGAAAAAGGTCAATATCAACTGGAATTATTGATTCGGCTGCCGCACGGCCTCTGCGAAATTGGGAGTGCGGAGCATCTACAAGTTCTTGACGCGATGTGTAGGAATGAAGTATGTCAATATGTGCTGATTGAATTCCAAATTTGTTAAGAATGTTGAGCACGTGAGAGCTGCAATTAGTCATGCATCCACCCGGTGAAACAATATCAAGTTGAGATAAAGAATCTTTGTGATTGAAGCCATAGACCATTAAAGGAACGTCATCCGCACCTGTGGTTGAAAGCAAAACTTTTTTTGCGCCAGCCTGCAAATGTTTTCCAGATGCATCTTGGTTAGAAAATCTTCCGGAACATTCTAACACCAGGTCAATTGCTAAATCTTTCCATGGTAACTGCGATGGATCTTCAATTTGCAGAACAACAACTTTTTTTTCTTTTACAGAAAATCCGTTCGAAGTTTGAGTTAGGGGTGATTCGAAAGTACCGTAAACAGAATCATGTTTAATTAAGTAGGCGACATTTTCTTTTGGCATTACGTCGTTCACCGCAACTACTTCAATATATTTATCCTCTATTAATCTTCTGAATAATAAACGGCCAATCCGGCCCATTCCATTTATTGCTATTCGCATTTTTTATTTTTTGAAATGGCAAATATCGGAAAATTGAAGATCGATTTTTCAGTTAAAAAAAATGGCACCCCGATCGTGGGTGCCATGAATAAATTAATGTGTAAACTTCTTACATTCCGGTAAGCAAAGCAATCGCTGCCATCAAACCGAAGAAGCCTAAAATAATTCCGATCGCTACAAAAGTGTCGGACAAATCTTCAGAGTAAATTTTTTTCATAACCATACATTTTAAAATGAATAAATAAAAATCGTAGGATTTTGAAAGGAATTGGAATTAAATTATTTTAAAGACAATCTTTAATAAGGAGGGGATTACAACAAACTTAGGGTAAATTTTTTAAATTTGCAAGGTTGGCATTATTAATTTTTTAAATTTTAAAAAATGCCGTTAAGTATGAAGTTATATTTTCACTTTTAAATTCGTAACTTCCAATTTAAAGTTTTTACCATGAATAAAGTCAGCAACATCCTTTCCAGAAAAGGCTACAATGCAATTTCCGTTGATCCAAATACAAGCGTTTTAGATGCGCTTAAAGTAATGGCCGATAACAATATAGGTTCTGTTACGGTAATGGAAAATGATACATTTCTCGGCATCATGACTGAACGGGATTATTCAAGAAAAGTAGTTTTAAAGCACAAGAATTCGACTGACACAAAGGTTAAAGAAATAATGACAGAACAACTTCCGTCAGTAAGGCCTGATGATTCCATTGATTATTGCATGGAATTACTTACCAAAAATAATATCCGATATCTCCCTGTAATGGTGGATGGAAAACTGAACGGAATTATTTCGATAAGTGATGTAGTAAGTGAAACAATAATCGTTCAAAGAGAAACCATCAATCACCTTGACCATTATATCAATTCCAAATAGTGTTTGGATAAATTATTACCAGGTGATTTAGAAACGTCATTTTTAAGCGACCCTGAATATTTTTCCCGGATCGTAATTTTTTGCCATATCTTTAATGGCAAAACTGATCAGTATGTCTCAACCAACTGGCGGTGCCACCCCCAATAAAAAACTTTCCACAGAAGA
Organism: Ginsengibacter sp.; assembly: GCA_039918315.1. Lineage (GTDB taxonomy): Bacteria > Bacteroidota > Bacteroidia > Chitinophagales > Chitinophagaceae > Ginsengibacter. The sequence goes on from JBDSHT010000393.1 coordinate 9,424, forward strand.
TTTTGTCAATCATCCGGAAGTGTTAGCATGCATGAAGGAACTGGATGATGCATTTCCAAAAGATGGTAAACCATTTATTGTTTCTGATGTGATCGATAATTTTGGAAACCAATATGTAAATCTTGTACAAAAAGGTGGCGGCGTTTTAGGTGTTGCGTTGGTTGGCTATACCTACATTCTTGAGAAGATGAATATTCGGTTTCTCAGACTCGCAGGAACCAGTGCAGGCGCCATTAACACAGCATTAATGACTGTGATTGGAAATAAGGAGGACGCTAAATCTATTCCAATTCTAAAAGCAATTTGCGACCTTAATTTTTTTAATCTTGTCGATGGTCATCCTGCTGCACGATGGATTATTAAAAAATTTATCACCCATAATGATTTTTCAAAAAAAGTAAAAAAGTGGCTTACAGCGATTGTTGTCACTGCCATCGTCCTTTTGGCCGGGGATTTTATCTTTCTTGGCTTCGAGCATAAGATTCCCTATTTTTCAGTTTTTACAAAACTATTTTTTGTCCTTACAGGATTTTATTTTTTAATTGTAAGCCTTCTTATTTTTTATACTTCGCGCCTCCTTAAAAGATTAAAAAATTCAGGGTTTGGGATTAATCCGGGTGACTATTTTTACGACTGGATCAAAGCCCAACTTATTTCCAATGGTGTGAAAACCGTATCGGATCTCAATACGAAAGCAAGCACCTTGCCTGATTTAACAGTAAGGTCATCTAATCCTGAAAACGCGTCCACATTGAAAGGAGACGTTACTTTTATTGCATCTGAATTAGTAACACAAAACAAAATTCAGTTTCCCGACATGTGCTATCTTTTTCGTGAGAAAGATAAAATAGACACCTTGCAGCCGGCGGGATTTATTCGTGCATCTATGGCTATACCTGTGTTTTTTGAATCCTACATGATCAATGATATTCCATGTGAAAGCGAGGAAATTAAAAAGGCCTGGATGGATACCATGAACGAGCCGGATCCACCGTCCAACGCTCGTTTTGTTGATGGCGGAATGCTTTCAAACTTTCCAATAAATATTTTTTATAACCCTAAAGTAGTCACTCCGAGATTGCCGTCTTTGGGGATAGATCTGGATGATTCAAGTCCGGAGGATAAAACAAAAAATGCAGTAAGTTGGACTTTGTTGGGCTATTTTGGTAGAATGTTTAATACGATCAGATATTATTACGATAAAGATTTTCTTTTGAAAAATAAAGTATATGAAAAAGGTATTGGCAAAGTTCCATTAGCTGGCTTTAACTGGCTTAACTTTTTTCTTTCCGACCAGGATAAGATTGATATGTTTCTTAGTGGGGCAAAAGCAGCGACAAAATTTTTAAAGGAATTCGATTGGGAATCGTACAAGGATAATAGAATCCAGATGCAGATGACTATAAATGAGGAAACCGGGGGTACAAAATAAACATCGCTTAAATTTTATTTATGACTTTCTATTTTCAATTTAACTGGATGCATTTCAGTGTAGCATTTGGGGCCATGCTCTTATTTACTTTTATAATGGGTTTACAAGCAAAAAATTTTTATACACAACATGTCGTTCTAAGAAAGTTTAGTAGTCTTGATCTCCAGTTTCCGGCTTCAGGGCTCGAGTTGGTTAATTATATCACGGGTATATTCAAGTTACCTGCTTCGTTAGCAGCCAAAGTTTTAAAAAATTTAAGAGGTCAATTAATTATTGATTTCTTTTTTATGGTTTCAGCATACGGATCGATATTTATTTTATGTATGAAAGTATCTATGAAAATGACATCATTCGGGCATAATTTATTTGCCATATTCGCATGGATGCAGATTATACCTTTTTTGTTTGACATCATTGAAAATGTTTATTTGCTAAGAAAGATTAAACCAAATCCCGAAGTCTCAGGTGAGTCAGTTCACAAAACGATGGAGATTTTAGCATTTTCAAAATGGATAATAGCACTGACTGCTGTAGTTTGCTGCATTGCTTCAATGTGCTACTTTTGGCTGGTCGGAAGGTTTTCCTACAATTCACTTGAGTACCTTGTATTGATAATTTCTGAACTGGCTATATTTATGATCTTAAAGAAAGCAACCTCGTATACCGATAAAGAAAAGTTTGTCGCTTTTAAACAATAATAAGCATTCAAAGATTGGATGCTATTTTTTCATATAGTAAATCTGACAAGAATGCTTTACAAAAAATTAGGCAAATATTTTTTCGTATTCGTCCTCACAACTAGTTTTTTTGGATGGACATCGTGTAGCACAACGCAGGTAGTAAGTAAATATGACTGCGATACTTTTGCACACAATCCTTTAAATCAGAAAACGACCTGGTCATTTTTATGGGGATTGGTTCAGCCCAAAGATATCATACCTCATTGCGATGAGCGAAGTAACCACATGAACAAAGTAACCGTTAAAAACAACTATGCTTTTGCTTTATTAACTGTAGTAACTCTTGGTATCGTAATGCCCCAAAAAATTGAGTGGTGTTGCGCTCCTTACAGCCCTCAAACCGAATCATTAGGTCATTAAATTAAATTCCTTTTATGGCAAACACTATAAGCCTGCCCGATGGTATCCAGCAGTTACCGATTACTAAATGGCAAAATGGCCATCAAAATTTTACCCATACTTTTAAAAAAAACTGTTCCTTCAAACTCACCATTCCCAAGTCGGATAAGAGTCAGCAATATCATGACACCACTAAAAATTTCCAATGGCTAATTCAGTATGCTATCGACAATGATATTGAGATGCGTGCGATGGGAAACGGTTGGTCATTTTCGGAAGTTGCTGTTTGCGAAGGTGGAATGGTGGATACAAAATCACTGCGACTTTCATACAATTTGAAAGATTCCTTTGTGGCACCGGAATATATTGCGTCCGGAAAAAAATTTCAGGATCTATTTTTTGTAGAATGTGGAATGAGTGTTTTGGATTTAAATGAAAAACTGGAACAGGCTTCGGATCCCAAACGTTGTATAAAAGCCTCTGGTGCCAGCAATGGTCAATCAATTGCCGGCTGCACTTCTACCGGTACCCATGGGTCAGCCTATAAAGTAGGAGCAGTTCATGATACCATTATCGGGTTGCATATAATCGTAGGTCCAGACAGGCATGTATGGCTTGAAAAAGAATCGAACCCAGTTGCTTCTGCCGAGTTTATTGAATGGCTTGGCGCAGAAGTTATCAGGGACGATGAGGTTTTTAATTCCGCAGTGGTAAGTTTTGGAAGCTTTGGATTTATTCATGGCGTTCTTTTGGAAACTGAACCGATTTTTTTATTGCAACAATTTAAATCTGATAAAATCGTGTATAACGACGATTTGAAATTTGCAATAAATAATCTTGAATTTTCGGGAATCAAAGATGTGATGCCTGCGCCTGCACCCGGTACTGAGTCAGAGTTGTATCATTTTGAAGTATTAGTAAATCCACAACAGTTTGAACAGGGAAACGTGAAGAAGGGTGTTTATTTAAAAACTCTATACAAACTTCCTTACAGGCAAGACTACCCGAAAATAAACAGAGACGACAAAGGAACCATGTATGGTGATGACTTGTTAGGATTAATGCAACGGGTACTTGACGCATTAGGATCCAATTTGTCTTCAATTTTAATTCCGCCGATGGTCAACAAATTGTTGCCCCTTGCTTTCAAAACGAATGAAGTAACCATTGGAACCATCGGAGAAATTTTTTCTAATACAAAATTCCGCGGCAAAGCAGCAAGTGCAGCTATTGGTATAAACGTTTCGGATGCCACCAGGGTAATAGAAGAAATTGTTGCCATCAACAAGAAAACCCCATTCCCCGGTGCATTTGCTTTACGATTTGTAAAAGGCACCCAGGCCTTAATGGGATTTACCCACTTTGAAAAAACCTGTATTCTTGAATTAGATGGTGTGGATTCCGGCATCTCAAGATCATTTTTTAAAAAGGTTTGGTTGCGTTTGGAAGAATTGGAAATTCCCTTCACCCTGCATTGGGGTAAATTAAATTTTGACTTGACACCGGACTTAATTAAAAAAATGTATGGCGGAAATATTGACAAATGGAAAACTTCCAGGAAGATACTTTTGGATGAAAAATCACAAAAAGTATTCACTAATAATTTCATGATTCAATGTGGTTTGGCGGATTAATTTTTATTAAACTGCGGATATTTTTATTCTTTTTAAAATAGACTTTTTTAGGGTGAATAATTGAATAACTTCGCACACTATGAAAATTAAAATGAATAAAACCATAACGCCATTTCTGGCTTTTTTGATTCTCGTGGCTGCTGGTTGTAATACTGGTCAATCTGCCCCGGACAAAGCAACAAAAGATAGCTCCACCGTTAAAACTGATGGAGAGAAAAAAGGTGAAGTTTACGAAAAGAAACCTATAGATACGGCTAAGTACAACCAGTTGCTGAATGCAATGGCAAACAATGATACTAC
>JBDSHT010000394.1:0-6287 GCA_039918315.1 Ginsengibacter sp.
GGTGAAATGCAGGTGATCAGGATGGGAGATTTTGTAGGAGTTAGATACAATATCAAATCAGCAAATGATGATTTTGAAATCTACAATATCATGACTGATCCACAGCAGGCAAACAACCTTGCTGCAAGAGCAGGGTTTCAAAAAATGCAATTGCAAATGAAAGCGCAGGTTTTGCAAAACAGATCAATTGAAAAAGAGGCAAAACGCCCGTACGATATTGCACCGATTCCCGCAACGAATGTTTCAGCAAAAATAAAAAATGGTTTACAATGGAATTTTTATAAAGGTGATTTTCCTTATGTGCCTTCGGAATATGGATTGACGAAATCCGGTAACGGAATTTCTAAAGTGGCGGATGGAAAAACAAAGAAAGAAAACGGCCTGATTGTTTATAATGGATTTATAAAAATATCAAATGACGGTGAATATAGTTTTTCGCTGCAAGCCAATGGTAAAGTCTTTCTTCGCCTGCATGATGCGAACGTATTAGATGCAGACTTTGGATACAAACCCGGTGACGAACTATTTAAAACTGTCAAATTGAAAGAAGGCTTTCATCCCATTACAATTTATTATTTGCAAAACGGAAATAGTGATTCCGGACTAACGCTCAAATGGAAATCATCAGAAGCAGGATGGAAAACTATTTCTGCTGAATATTTTTATCATTATTCTGACAAAAAATAAAATGTATATTTATTTAACTACCTGATGACCCTATTTTTTAATCGCCGGTAATCGACCCAAAAAATTAATCGAAATGATTAGTGCTGACAGAAAATATCTCTTAATTATTATTGTTGCGTTGACTTACTTCTCCTGCAATAACTCCGGTACAAACGCTAAAAAAATAGCTGCGGAAGATTCTGCTCATTCCTGTATGCAGGTGCCACAGCGCTTTTCAGCGGCTTCTACTGATAGTGTTTCGTTTAGTGGCGATACCTCTTTAGCCGGAATGGTGCTGATCAAAGGCGGAGATTTTTCAATGGGCGGCGATAACCCACAAGCCGATGCAGATGAATATCCTAAGCACAATGTGAAAGTGAATTCATTTTATATGGATGTGGCGGAAGTAACGAATGCGCAGTTTAAAAAGTTTGTTGATGCTACGGGTTACATTACCACCGCGGAACAAAAACCGGACTGGGAAGAGTTGAAAAAAACATTGCCGCCAGGCACAGCAAAACCTTCTGATGACATGTTAGTGCCAGCTTCTTTGGTTTTTAAAAAGACACAAGGTCCTGTCAATTTAAATGATTACAGCCAATGGTGGAGCTGGGTTGCCGGAGCCAGTTGGAAACACCCTGAAGGTCCTGAAACTTCGATTGAGGGAAAAGATAATTATCCTGTGGTGCAGGTGAGTTGGTTTGATGCGGTAGCTTATTGCAAATGGGCAGGTAAACGATTGCCAACTGAGGCTGAATGGGAGTTTGCGGCAAGAGGTGGTTTGAAGGATAATATTTATCCATGGGGAAATGAACACATAAATACGGGTAAATCCAAAGCAAATAGTTGGGAGGGGAAGTTCCCATACCTCAATGAAAAAAAGGATGGATATGAAATGCGGGCACCGGTAAAAATGTATGCGGCAAATGGTTTCGGATTATATGATATGGCGGGCAATGTTTGGGAATGGTGCAGCGATTGGTATGATGCGGATTATTACAAAAGTTTGGCAAATAACGAAAATGTAAATCCACAAGGGCCGGCAAAAAGTTATGATCCGGTTGATCCATACTCACCAAAGAAAAGTTTACGTGGAGGAAGTTTTTTATGCAACGATAGTTATTGCAGTGGCTATAGAGTGGCAAGACGAATGAAGAGCAGTCCCGATACAGGCTTGGAACATACTGGATTTAGATGCGTGAAAGATGTTTTATGATTAATTGATTAGAATGAAAATGCATTTTCAAAAAACTATATCCTCCCATTGAATATTTAAAATTATCAATTATGAAATCGACTCCTTTGTTACGTGTGCTGTTGATTATAATTCTTGTTCAAAGTTCATTTGTGTTACTGGGGCAAAAAAATAAAGTCTCAAAAACCCGCCCCAACATCATTTATATTTATGCAGATGATTTAGGGTATGGAGATGTAAGTTGCTATGGAGCTGAGAAAATAAATACTCCCAACATTGATGCATTGGCAAGTTCTGGTATCCGTTTTTTAAATGCACACTCCAGTTCTGCAACCTGTACCCCGTCAAGGTTTGCGCTTATGACCGGGCAGTATCCCTGGAGGGTAAAGGGCACTGGTGTTTTGCCGGGCGATGCTGCATTAATTATTCCTCAGGATAAAATTACTTTGCCACGGTTGTTGAAAAATGCCGGGTACAGAACAGGCATTGTAGGTAAGTGGCATTTGGGTTTAGGCGAGCAGGTAGATAAAAACTGGAACGCCGAAATTAAACCGGGGCCAAATGACGTTGGCTTCGATTATTCTTTTATTTTTCCCGCGACAGCGGATAGGGTGCCTACCGTTTTTTTGGAAAATCAAAATGTGATTGCGTTGGATTCTTTGGATCCGATAGAAGTAAGTTACCGCAAGCCTGTCGGCGACGACCCGACCGGAAAGGATCATCCCGAATTATTGAAAATGAAATCCTCACCGGGGCAGGGACATAACCAAACCATAGTAAATGGAATTGGTAGAATCGGATACATGAGTGGCGGTCATAAAGCACGTTGGGCAGATGAAGAAGTCTCTCTTACTTTTTTAGAAAAAGCAAGACAATTTATTTCTAATAGTAGCACAAACAATTCTAAAGATGTTGCTGCTCCATTCTTTTTATATTTCGCTCTTACCGAACCTCACGTACCGCGCATGCCTGCCACCACGTTCAAAGGAAAAAGTATATTAGGCTATCGTGGAGATGCTATTTTACAATTAGATTGGACGGTCGGTGAAATAATAAAACAGGTAAAATCTGCCGGAATCGAAAAGAATACAATTATAATTTTCACCAGTGATAATGGTCCTGTTTTGGATGATGGTTACCAGGATGATGCGGTGACAAAACTTAATGGACATAAGCCTTCCGGGCCTTTCAGAGGAGGTAAGTATAGTGTTTTTGAAGGTGGTACGCGTGTGCCTTTTATCGTAAACTGGAGTGGAATGGTAAAGCCGGGAGTATCAGATGCTTTGGTTTGCCAAATGGATTTGTTAGCCTCATTCTCGCGATTAACCAAACAGTCAATCCCAGTTGGGGAAGGGATGGATAGCGAAGATGTTTTGGATGCACTACTTGGTAAATCCCAGAGAGGAAGGTCGTCGTTAGTTGAAGATGCGCACACGCTTGCAATTGTACAAGGAGATTGGAAATATATATTACCAAATGATGGTCAGTCGTATTATAAACTGACTGACACAGAAACAGGAAACTCTGTATTACCGCAATTATATAATTTGAAAAGCGATCCCGGAGAAAAATTTAATATGGCGCCGAACTATCCTGAGAAGGTGTTAGAATTATCTGACTTGCTTTCTGTTATTCGAAAAAAATAGGTCCGTTATTTTTCATTCACTTTGCAATTCTGTACTGGAGAATTTCAATAATCAAACAATCGTTTGCATACCGGAGTCGAACGATTATACTTTTTATTTTTCTTATCTTTTATTTTTCATTGAATAGGTTTTTCAAAATAACGGGCGTGCCTAATCACGTGCCAGTCAGAAACCATTGTTGGCAATTTCGCTCACAGTGTTTGTTGGAAGGGGTTTCAGGAATTGAATTTTGTTCTTTATTAAATTTTTAGACATGAGAGTTCTACTTTTTTCTTTGGTGATATTTTTTTCTGTGTCTGGTTTTTCTCAACAGAATGCAACAGTGAAAGAGTACCAACAAGCCTTCACTACCTATCCATTTTCTGATCCAAATCCTATCCCTTCTTTTACCATCATTTATCCATATTTCCGTTTTGACGGATTTACAGATAAGCCGGAAAAAAAAGAATGGAAAGTGGTTGCGCTTGAAAATGATTTTATCAAACTTACTATTCTGCCGGAGGTAGGTGGCAAGATTTGGTCGGCCGTTGAAAAGAAAACAGGGAAACCTTTTGTTTACGAAAATCATGTAGTCAAATTTAGGGATATCGCTATGCGTGGCCCATGGACGAGCGGTGGTATAGAAGCCAATTATGGAACAATAGGACACACGCCCAACTGCGCTACACCAGTGGATTACATTGCAAGAGAGAATAGTGATGGTAGTGCAAGTTGTTTTATTGGTGTGCTTGATTTACTAACCGGAACTCATTGGACTGTTGAAATTAATTTACCGAAGGACAAGGCCTATTTTACCACGAAATCTTTTTGGTATAATCCTACTTCGGTGGACCAACCTTATTACAGTTGGATGAATGCAGGCTTCAAAACTGAAGGCAATCTCGAATATATTTATCCGGGTACTCATTATTTTGGGCACGAAGGGGAGTACAATGATTGGCCAGTGAATCAACAAAATGGAAAGGCAATTTCATTTTACGATAACAATAATTTTGGTGGTTATAAATCGTACCATGTGTTTGGAAAGTACACCAATTTTTTTGGTGGTTACTGGCATAAAGATGGTTTGGGAGTTGCACGATATTCCACCAGGGATGATAAGGCAGGGAAAAAAATATGGATTTGGGGACTGTCACAGCAGGGAATGATTTGGGAGAAATTATTAACGGATACTGATGGTCAATATACCGAAATGCAGTCTGGGCGGTTGTTTAATCAAACAGCAGAGAAAAGCAGCTTTACTCCATTTAAACACAAAAATTTTTCGCCGTATGCCACAGATGCCTGGACGGAATATTGGATGCCTGTTTTAAAAACCAAAGGATTTGTTGAAGCCAATGAATACGGCGCATTAAATTTTAAGAATGAAAATGGGTGGTTGAAAATCTATTTTAGTGCGGTGCAAAAAATTGATGATAGTCTTGTTGTAAAGGATGAAGACAAAATCATTTACCAAAAAATATTGCGTTTGCAACCTTTAGAGACTTTTACAGATTCTATAAAAATAAACACGAACGCTCAGCACCTTTTGTTTGCACTCGGTGGAAATAAATTAGTTCACAATACCAATCCAGATGTTTACAATCTAAGCCGTCCCCTTGATTCTCCGAAAAAATTTGATTGGGAAAGTAGTTATGGTTTATATGTGATGGGCAAAGAATTGCTGGATGAAAAAATGTATGCAGCCGCTGAAGAAAAGTTGATTGCTTCTTTAAAAAAAGATGAAAATTTTTTACCGGCACTTGTAAAAATGTCTGAACTTATGTACCGCAACGGGCGTTGGAATGATGCGTTATCTTTTGCAAAAAAAGCGCTCAGTATAAATACCAATGATGGTGCTTCTAATTATTATTATGGCCTGGCCAATGAAAAGTTGCATAATGAGTTTGATGCAAAAGACGGGTTTGAGTTAGCCGCATTGTCAATGGAATTCAGGACTTCAGCCTATACTGAATTGAGCAAAATATACATGCAGCAAAAAAATTGGAGTAAGGCGATTGAGTACGCCGATAAAGCATTAGACTTTAACCGGTATAATATTCCTGCATTGCAAAATAAAGCCATTGCATTGCGAAAAATTAATGTTGCTGACGCAGCAAAAAAAATCTTAGATATTATTTTATTATTTGATCCGCTAAATCATTTTGCAGGTTTTGAAAACTATTTATGGCAGCCGTCTGAAAAAAATAAAGAAAATTTTACATCGATGTTTCGTGGTGAAATGATAAATGAAAACTACCAACAATTAGGTCTTATTTATTTTAATAATAATTGTTTTGATGAGGCTGAAACCGTGTTTCAGTGGGCACCTGGTAATTTGTCAAGATATTGGCAGGCATTCATTAAATACAAAAGAGGTGATTCATTTGAAAGTGATTTAAGTTCTGCAATCAACATGTCACCTGCATTTGTATTTCCTTATCGCACTGAAGATGAAGAGATGTTACTGTGGGCAATAAAAAATAATAATAGTTGGAAACCAAAATATTTTCTCGCACTCTTATACAAGAATGAAAACAAAATTACCGAGTGCAATGATCTGTTTAATGAATGTGGTGACCGACCAAACTTCGCGCCATTTTATGCAGCACGCGCGGCAGTTGCGGGTGCTACCTCTCCTCTCGATGACCTGGAAAAAGCATTGTCTCTAGCTAAAGATGATTGGCGGTATAATAAATTATTGAGTGAATATTATTTGGAGAAAAAGCAGAATAAAGAAGCATTAAATATTGCCGGATCTTTTTTTAAATCGCATCCGAAAGATTACATAATGGGAATGC
>JBDSHT010000395.1:0-8055 GCA_039918315.1 Ginsengibacter sp.
CGGCACTTCCACGGTAGTCAATATCAATTACATAATAGCCTTTGTCGGCAAGAAGATTGTGAAACATATATTCTCTAAAGTAGCTGCTCCACCATTTATGCGCATTCTGAAGATAACCCGCTCCGTGAACAAAAACTACCGCAGGCATACCTGGTTTAGCATTGGCCGGTTTGTATAAGCGACCATAAACAGTAGCTCCATCTCTCGCGGAAAATGTGATCACTTCAGGATCGCGCCATGAGTAAGATTTAAATTCCTCACTCTGTGCTTTGTTAGTTATTTGCTCTGCCTTACTTCCTGCCTGGTTAGGTTGTAAATAAAGTTCCCAGGGTTTGTTAGAATACGAATATAAAATCGCAATCGTTTTTTCATCAGGCGAAAGTGTAATATCATTTGATCCGGTTTGCGTAGTTACTCTTTCCTGCTTACTATCAGCGATGCGTAAACGATAAAATTGTTTTTCACCCGGATGAACTTCATTGGTGCTGATATAAAAATATTTTTTGTCATTACTCAGTTGTGCATCCTGCACTTCATACTTTCCGGAAGTATATTGTTTCTTGCTTCCACTTTCTACATTCACAGAATATAAATGAGAGTAGCCGGAGGCTTCGGATTGGTACCAGAAATTATTCTCGTCCAACCATCCTTTATTTCTAAATCCGGGCCCGCCAACCCATGCTTCATTTCTTTGCCGATCCAGTAATTTTAATTTTCCTGTGTGCGGATCCACCAGCACCAACCAACGATCTTTGCTATCTTCTGAATAGATATCCAAAACGAGGTGGCTGCCATTGGGTGACCAATTACTCCCTCTTGAACTTACAGCTCTTACCAGGTTTTCTTTTTTCCTTTTTTGTAATTCCTTCGGATAATCTTGTAGATAATCCGGCAAATCCCTGATGCCTTCCAGGTCATCCATTTTTATGCTCAGGATAGTGTCAGCGGTTCTGTCATAAATAAAAAATTCCGTGGTGCCCTGCGTTTCACCTACTTTAGTTCTGCCGGGTATGTCTGTGGTGAAACCGGATTCAGTAATATAGTTAGGGACAATAGTTCTTTTGGAAGGTGTAGGTGCCGTGTATAAAGAATAGCCGATGTAACGCCCATCAGGACTGATGTTTAATCCCATCACTCTTTTGCTGCCAACAATTATTTTCTTCAATTCATTTTTTGGAAGTCGGTCATTGTATTCTTTTTGCAGTTTCTCTTTGTTGTTTCGCTCCTTCAAAATTTCCATGTACAGCAACTGGTCAGTTTTTAACCATTCTTCCTGTTGAGGTAATTTGGTTTTGCTTTTTGACTCGCCTTCACTTTGCACATTCGTCAACTGCATCGTTTCACCTGTCGCAATTTCCCAGGCAAATAAATTCTGGCCTGACATATAAACGACACTTTTATCATTAAAAGAAAACGCAGGACTGAATTCACTATTTACAGTATTAGTTATTCTGCGTGTAATTTTTGATTTTAGATCTTTGTAAAATATGTCTCCGCTTTTCGGGTAGGTGAGCGCATTTTTTGCACTGTTATAAACCAGGCTTCTCGCTGATAGAATATCTTCCTTTTGAGTAACAGTCGCTTTCACAGGTGTTCTGTTTGCGAGCGTAATATAGTAGAGTGAATCTGATGGAGCTTTTTCGGGATTCCAACTGAAATACAATGTGGTTCCATCCGCACCCCAAAATGGACTTGATGGTGAAATGCCTATCCATTGTGGATCACGCATTATTTTTTCTACCGATAGCTCGCCTAATTTGGGTTGGGCAAAAGTTAAAACCGGAACAAATAAAAATAGAAATGCAGTTAGTTTAGACATGTTTTTTTTTGGTATAAATATAAACAATGAAACAGAATCATAATTTGGAGTGCATAATTTTTTGATGGATGGTAATTCAATCGTTTAGTTATTGATCATAAAGTGAATGCACCATTGATTTTAAATCCTTGAATTTTGAGAGGAATTTTTAAGGTCAATTAATTTGAAAGTGGGCAGTGAGGGCACGCGCCACGGGCCGCTCTGCCATGGTTGGGTCTGCTTCTTGTGGCGTCCGCCAACAGCAACGTGAGTTAGAAGCCTGTGATCAATGATTATATTTTTTAATAATTTTTATTCATTTGTGGTACGTTTGTAATGCGCTATAAATTTAATTCGTTCACCCACTCCAAATGACCCCAAATGAAATTAGTACCCTCCCTTATTTTTGGCTGTGCCCTTTTATTTTGTAATCAATTGTCTGCGCAGCACCTAAAGCCCGGTTTTGATAAACAGGAATTTTTAGAACTTTTAAAATTGGGTGCCCGTGCAACCGCTAACAGTATTTATTATGATACAATGCCTGCACCTCAACATTCTAAAATGATTTATCAGTCGCCTGCAATTGGTCTTGATAATCTCTGGCAACTTTGGATGCGCGAAGATTCCGTAGCTGTAATTAATGTGAGAGGTACCACCACCACAGCAGTTAGTTTCCTGGCAAACCTATACGCAGCCATGGTTCCCGCAAAGGGAGCACTTCATTTAGAAAAGGATTTTGATTTCCAATATAATTTATCAGACGACCCCAAAGCCGCCGTACATGTCGGGTTTTTAATTTCTGCCGCGTTCCTGTCAAGAGATATATTACCGCGCATTGATTCTATTTATAAAAAAGGTATCCGGGAATTTATAATTGCAGGACATAGCCAGGGCGGCGCCATTACTTATTTGCTTACATCCTATCTTGAAAATTTAAAAGCAGAAAATAAATTACCTGCGGATATAAAGTTTAAGACATGTGCCAGTGCTTCACCCAAGCCCGGCAATTTATATTATGCCTACTCGTTTGAAAACCTTACCCGTAATGGATGGGCTTATAATGTAGTGAGCAATGTGGATTGGGTCCCCGAAGTTCCGTTGACCGTGCAAACCATTCACGACTTTAATATTATAAATCCATTTGCGCATGCAAAGACTTTAATCAAAAAACAAAAGTTTCCAAAGAACCTTGCTTTAAAACATATTTATAACAGGATGACAAAGCCATCGCTGAAAGCGCAAAAAAGGTATGAAAACTTTCTGGGTAAAATGATTTCAAAGCAGATCAAAAAAGCACTTCCTGATTTTACGCCTCCGGCATATTATAACACCAGTAATTATGTGCGCACAGGTAATACGATTGTGTTATACGCCGATAAAGATTATTACGAAAAGTATCCGCAAAATGTAAATAATGTTTGGATGAACCATTTCCAGGGACCTTATATTTTTTTAACTGAGAAGTTGCCGGATGTGGTGAAGTGATGGTCATTTTTTCAACAAAAGGAATTCATGATTAAATCTAAATTTTCTTTTACTGGCATTTTCTTGTTATGGTCTATGACCTTAATGCTTTTATTGGTTTCATATTTAACGATAGGAGTACTCTTGCTTTTTTTTGGAATTGAAATCGTAAAATCTAGTTTAACGGATTTTGAATTTATTATCGTTCTGATAACGTACCCAATTCTTATAATTATTGTTTTTGCGCAAATCAAATTCAACAGCAGTGTTATTTCAATTAACTTTTCAAATAATACAGTCACTTTCAGGAACTATTTTACAAGATGTGAGCGAGTCCATTTATTAAATGAATTTGAAGGCTACATTGACACTTTTGTCAAAAGCCCCAACGGCGACTTTAGAGTTCTTTATCTTAGGGATAAAAATAAAATGCTTAAACATAAGATATCAGGAAGATTTTATTCAAACTTAAAAGAAATAGAGCAGGGGTTAAACCAATTGAAATATTTAGGCTTTCACAAATTCAGTTTGAAATGGTCGTTATATGTTTTTTTTAATAAGAAAGTTCCAGAATGCAAAAGGAATAGCGGACCAAAACATACGACTGGAAATAAATAAATAGAAAGTGATTTCATTGTTTAGGTAACGATACTGTTTTTTCATAAGCAAATCCAAACATCTGCTTCTCAAAACTATCTATCATCCCTCCCCAAACACGGGCTCTATTTTTGTATCCCACTATCACAAACAAAACAACAGATACAAAATGAAAGCATTTCAAGTAGTAAAATACGGTGACATTAAAGATAGTGTGGCCATTAATGAAGTAAGCAAACCTGTAGTTGGGGCAAAAGATGTGCTCATAGAAGTTAGAGCCGCTGGTATTAACCCAATTGAAAAGGGTATTGTTTCGGGGCACCTGCAACGCTTGCTTTCTATTCCTTTACCTGCCACTCTGGGTTATGATGTAAGTGGAACTGTCGTTGAAAAAGGGGATGAAGTTAAAACTTTTGAAATAGGTGATCTGGTGTATGCAAGGGTGCCGCAGGAGCAAATGGGTACGCTGGCAGAGTTTGTTGCTGTAGTTGATTATGCGGTATCAAAAAAGCCCGAAAACATTTCTTTTGAAGAGGCTGCAGGTTTGCCGTTGGCAGGTCTTACGGCTTTGCAATCTTTAGAATCTGTTGGCATAAAGCAAAATGACAAAGTGCTTATTCACGCAGGATCTGGTGGCGTAGGGAGCTTCGCTGTTCAGTATGCCAAGGCAAAGGGAGCTTATGTATATACCACGACCGGAACCGACAATGTGGATTGGGTAAAAGAGCTTGGTGCTGACAAGGTTATTGATTACAAAACTGAGGACTATAAAACCATTGTAAAGGATGTAGATATCGTGTTTGATACGCTCGGGGGAAGCTATACGTTGGAGGCATTTCAACTTATTAAGCAAGGTGGAAGAGTGGTAAGTATTATGGGTCCTATGGATGACGAAGCTGCTACAATGTTCGGGATGACTGACTATAAAATGCCGGAAGAATTAACTGAAATAATAAAGAGTAAGAATGCGACTTACAGCTATATTTGGATGCATCCTGATGGGGTGGGATTAGGTCAAATTAAATCAATGGTGGAGGATGGAAAAATAAAACCCATCGTTGATAAAGTGTATTCTTTTTCTGAAAGTGCTGCGGCACTGTTGCATCTTGCGACAGGTAAAGCAAAAGGGAAAATTATAATCAGGGTTAAGTAGAATACACGGTTGACATGGGGCTGCAATTAGCTTCTTAGTTGTTGTGTCTCTTATGCCCAGCAACTTCTTGTTCTTTAATCTCTGACGATCGTTTCGTGTACCACGAAGCACCCCAAGTATGACCCCGATGGGGTCAAATATCTATAGAAGGAATATTAATCTATAAACATCCGACCCCAATGGGGTCGAACAGAATGCTACCACGCTTCGTGTTCAAGAACTGTTCGAAAGGCTGCTGAAGTGGTGGGTGAAGGACACGAGCCACGGGCCTCATATTTTTCTGTACCGAGGTTCGTGGCACACGAAACTCAATCTTTTAATTTTAGTTTTTATAAATGCCACTAGCGTTCTACTTCAAGACACTGGTATTAAAAAAATGTTTCGTGTGCCACGAACCAGGGCCAGGACATCAAACGATTTTGTTTCGTTGCATTACCGGTTGTGGGTCTTGTGAGGCTGACCGAGAATTCCACATGTGTTGATAAGTTTGATGCAACAAAAAGTATAATTAGTTGTCTATTTTGTATGGAAAAGTTTAAACCAATTAATAACGAACAACTCTTTTTATTACCACCGAGTATAACAGATTTTATTCCGGAGGGCCATCTGGCGCGGATTATAAATGAGATTGTAGATACGATTGATGTAAGTGAGATTGAAAGCCGGTATAGCATCCTGGGACAAAAAAGTTATTCTCCCCACTTACTTTTAAAACTTCTTTTTTATGCTTACAGTACCGGCATAAGATCAGGGCGCAAGATTGCGGCTTGCTGTGAGCAGGATACGGCTTTTATGTATTTAGCATCTATGTATAAGCCCGACTTCAGAACCATTAATGACTTTAGAAAAAACAATATCCCATTCATACAAAAAGCATTTTTACATATTGTGCAAATATGCAGGGAACTGGGCATGGCTAAGGCTGGAATGCTTATTCTTGATGGTTCCAAACTTAAGGCAAATGCAAACGCTTCACGTACAAAAACAAAACAACAATATGAGCAATGGTTACAACAAATAGATGAAGAAATTAAAACAATTCTTGATCATGCAGCGAAGGAAGATAGGGATGAAGACCAGCGTTATGGAACTACGAGAGGAGATGAATTACCAAAGGAATTACATTCAAAACAGAAACTAAAAACCAAGATCATAAAAGCATTATCACAGATAAAGGAAGGTGATAAAATAAATCTTACCGATCAGGACGCTAAGTATATTAAAGGGAAGAGAGGCATTGATTTGAATTACAATTGCCAGGCAGCAATAACGGAAGACGGAATTATAGTGGGCGCTTATGCATCTAACAACTGCAGCGACCGGCCTGAAACCATACGTGCCGTTGAAAATGCTGAAGAAGTTGCCGGGATAAAATTTGATCAAATACTTGCTGATAGCGGATATGCGTCTTATGATAATTATGAACATCTAAGTAAAGAAGGGAAGGATATTTATATACCTGATCAACAAATGAACAATGAAAAGGAAATAGTAAAAAATCCATATCACCGGAATCATTTTATTTACCAGCAGGAGGAGGATTGTCTGATATGTCCGGAAGGCAAACAACTTTTATTTACAAGAACTCACGCACACAAGCGCACAAAACAAAAAAGTAAAATTTATAAATGTAACGCCTGTCCTCAATGCGATAAACAAAAGCTTTGTACTAAAGGAAAATACCGGGAAATACACATAGAATTAAGAGAACCACTAAGAGAAAAAATCAGAGATAAATTAAAAACTACAGAGGGAAAGAAACAATATTTAAAACGAATGCGGATCGAATCCATTTTTGGAAATATAAAACACAATTTAAATTATACACATCTATATCTTAAAGGGCTGGAAAAAGTAACTGCTGAATGGCAATTAATTTGCATAGGCCATAATTTAAAGAAAATACACAAAAGAAAAGCTGCATAGAATACATAGAAATTTACGCAAAAAAAAATAAGAAAGATTTTCTATAAATTAAAATAGAATTGTCATGAAACTTACTCAAACAACATTTATGAAAAATGAAAATGATTCTCGGTCAGCCTCTTGTGACCAACAACTCCTTTTTCTTTAATCTCTGACGATTGTTTCGTGTGTTACGAAGCGCCCCAAGTATGACCCCGATGGGGTCAAATATCTATAGAAGGAATATTAATCTATAAACATCCGACCCCAATGGGGTCGAACAAAATTCTACCACGGTTCTTGTTCAAGAACTGTTCAAAGGGCTGCTGAAGTGGCGCGTGACACGCGCCACAGGCCGCATATTTTTCTTAAATGACATTACAAGATTTTGTTTCGTTGCATTACCGGTTGTGTGTCATGTAGCCAGCAAATTCTTTTTCTTTTATATCTGGAAATTGTTTCGTGTGCCACGGAGCAGCGCAAGTATGACCCCCATGGGGTCGCATGTCTTGAGGAGGAATATTAATCGAAATGATTCTATCATTTCAAAGAAAAAGTCTAATTAATTACTGTAAATTTTATAGTCGTCAAAATTATTTGATCATTGGCGCTGGCACCATCTGAACCCCGCGCAGATTTTAATTCTACTTCATCTGTGCCAACGAAGTCGGTAGCAGGTATATAAGTGTAAATAAGTTTTCCTGTGTTCGCTTCTCTGTCTATCGAACTAAAAGAAAAATGAATTGCCTGCTTCGAAATAGAGGCCACTTCTTCCCTGCCAAAATACCCTAAGTCAAATTGATATTTTTGATTTGATTTTATTGTTTCGGTAATTGGCTGTTTAACGGGGTCGGTAACCGAGTGGTTTGTATTGGCTTTTTTACAGGACTGAGATATTGTGGCGAGTCCAATGATTAAAGTAAAACAGGTGACAATACGTTTCATAATATTTTTCTTAAATGACATCAAAAGATTTTGTTTCGTTGCATTACGCGTTGTGTCTCTTGAGCCCAACAACCTCTTTTTTTTATCTGCCCGACTTTCGATTGTATGAATATTCAAGTCTGTTTATCCATTCTGACTCGCCTTCAAATTGAACGTCTTTTCTATTTTTATAAGTTGCTGCACCAAAAGTGTA
>JBDSHT010000396.1:0-13258 GCA_039918315.1 Ginsengibacter sp.
TTCCATCTTGCGGCAATTACCGGTTCGGTACTGGCGAATCTTACTTTGTAAAGAAGCCTGCACATTGCCTTTTTTATCCAGCATTCGAATATCATTGATAGAGGTGTAACCCAATATACGCAGGTTCTTAAAGGCCTTATAAAATGTAGTATCGTTTTTTACACGATCAATAAATGATGGAACATCCAGTTTATTATTCAGAACAATCTCAGAAAGGGAGACATAATTTCCATCCACTAAAATCGTGGTATCTTTTTTTTGAGCTTGCGATAGTAAGCAACCAAATATCGCGATGATGAACATAAAAAACCATCGAATCATGAAGTAAAAGTAAAAGGTATAATGTTGGAGAAAATATAAATAACAAATTTATAAACTACCGCACTTCATTAAAAAAAACATGTATTTTAAGATTAGATTATTTGTTATTTATTAAACAGCATTTTGTAGTCAACTGAGATTTTCCCGCTGGAAATATCTGAGAGTTTTCGTTTCAAAAGGCTTTTTTTAAGAGGCTTTAAATAGTCGATAAAAAGTTTGCCTTCTATGTGATCATATTCGTGAAGGATTACCCTGGCGGTAATTCCTGTGAAGGTTTTAGTATGTTCTTCAAAATTTTCGTCAAAGAAATGAATGGTCACTTTTTCTTTTCTGTAAATATCTTCCCTAATCTTTGGAATGCTTAGGCAGCCTTCATTATAAGCCCAATCATTACCCAATTTATCTAAAACCTGCGCATTAATAAAAACTCCTTTGTAACCAGGATCTCCAGCATAATCATCCACTTCATCCTCCTCAAGATTATTAATAATTTGTATACTATCCATCAGGAATAAACGAATATTACGGTTGATTTGCGGGGCAGCTAATCCAACGCCCTTACTATTATACATAGTTTCCCACATATCAGAAATCAATTTACTAAATCCCTCATATTCGGATGTCACGTCCAAACCTACCTTTCTCAGAACGGGATTACCATACGCTACAATTGGAAGAACCATAAAGAAAATATTGATTTAAATAAATGAGTGAAAAAGCAATGCAAATCTACATTTTTTTGTTGTTTTTTCAAGTTGGCTAAGTGTTAAGCATATACTCTTGTAACATGATAGTAGCGGCTATTTCATCGACAGTTCTTTTGTTTCTGCGATCTTTCTTTTTCATACCCATTTCTATCATCGCTTGTTTGGCCATTTTAGACGTGTAGCGTTCGTCCACTTTTGTAATCGGGATTGCAGGAAATTCTTTTTCAAGTCGTTTAATAATATTCCGGACCAGAGGTGTGGCGTGTGTGTCTGAGTCATCCAAGTTTTTAGGGTCCCCTATCACAATCATTTCTACTACTTCAGTTAAAAAATATTTTTTCAAAAATGCAATTAGCGCGTGTGAATCAACGGTGGTAAGCCCAGTAGCAATAATTTTTAACGGATCGCTAACCGCAATGCCTGTTCTTTTTTTCCCGTAATCAATACAAAGTAAACGTGCCATATTCTTTTAAAAACTAAAAATATCTAATAATACAAAAACACAAAACGCAAGCGAGGCAACTCCATTTGCTGTAAAAAAAGCTTTATTTACTTTAGTCAAATCATCGGGCTTCACTATTAAATGCTGGTATATTAAAAAAAATGAAAAGGCTACTACTCCGGCACCATAAAACCATGAAAACTTGCCTGCAAATCCTGCAACGACGACCGCAATCGCAGAAAGAAAATGTAAAAATTCGCTTACCCTTAAAGCCCTCTTTGGTCCTAGCCATGACGGGATAGAATGCAATTGGAATTCTTTATCAAAATGCTCATCCTGCAAAGCATAGATAATATCGAAACCGCTTACCCAAAACAAAACAGACAATGAAAGCAATATCGGAACTACGGCAAAATAACCCGTAACAGCAATGAAAGCCCCAATGGGTGCGAGGCTCAAACCCAAGCCCAACACCACGTGGCATAAAGGAGTAAATCTTTTTGTGTAACTATAAAACAAAATAATAAAAAGCGCAACCGGTGCCAGCACCATGCACAATGCATTGATAAAATACGTGGTGAGCATAAAAGCAAGTGAATTAAAAATCACAAACAACAATGCATTTCGTTTTGAAATAATCCCGGCGGGGATTTCACGAATGATAGTCCGGGAATTTTTTGAATCGAAGTCAGCATCCAAATATCTATTGAATGCCATTGCAGCACTTCGTGCAAAAACCATACATAAAATGACAAGGATAAATACAACCCACCAGGGCCTGTGCAGGGTGTAATGCACCACATGCAAACCATAAAAAAAATCAATTACCGCAAACGGCATCGCAAAAATTGTATGTGAAAATTTCACAAGTGACAGATAATTTTTGAAAGATTTCGCCATCGTAACACTTCCTTGCTTATTCAAAACATTGTCCATTAAATAATATTTATTTTTAAATTTCCCCTTCAGAGAAAGCAGAACAATTTTTAACCGCTTCCCATAATACAATGCCGGCTGCCACTGAAATATTCAAAGAATGTTTCATTCCAAATTGAGGTATTTCGATGCAACCATCGCACAAAGAAATAACTTCCTCATCCACTCCAGTCACTTCATTTCCAAAAACAAAAGCAACTTTTTTGGAACATAATTCCGCAAGATTTACAAGAGAGGTACTATTATCAACTTGCTCAACAGAATAGATTTTATAATCAAGATCGCGGAGGAAATCAATGGCCTCTTTTGTCGTTTGAAAATATTTCCAATCAACAGATTCTTCTGCACCAAGCGCAGTCTTTTTAATTTCTTTATGGGGAGGCTGGGCTGTATATCCAGTTATGAACAGAGACTCTATTAAAAAAGCATCAGCCGTTCGGAAAACACTGCCTACATTGTAAGCACTACGTATATTTTCTAAAATTGCAATCACAGGAAATTTTTCAGAAACCTTAAATTCATCAACAGATTTCCGGTTCAATTGCTCCATACTCAGTTTTCTCATCAAAAGACTATTAATTTGCAAAAATAACTCAAATAGCGAAGGAGTCAATAAGACCTTTGGTAAAGTGACTATATGCAGGTAAATTTCTGAGCTGTGGATTGTGTCCCCACAAATCACTCAAGCCGCGAAAATTTGGAATGCGCACAATTTGCCCTTTGGTATTCTGAGTATTTGACAGTAAATTTTGCACTTCAAATTAAAAATCATCAATGTCCAACGATACCCCTTTAATGAAGCAACACAATGCCATCAAGGCTAAATACCCTGATGCTATTTTGCTTTTTCGGGTCGGAGATTTCTATGAAACTTTTGGACAGGATGCCATTACCGCTTCACGAATATTAGGAATTACTTTAACCAAAAGAAACAGTGCCTCAGCCACAGCATTGGAGTTGGCGGGGTTTCCGCACCATGCGTTAGACACTTATTTACATAAACTGGTGAAAGCCGGTTATCGTGTTGCCATTTGTGATCAGCTCGAAGACCCTAAACTGGCAAAAGGAATTATAAAGCGTGGAGTCACAGAACTCATTACACCGGGCGTGGCGACTAACGATAAATTATTAGAGCACAATCACAATAACTTTCTTTGTGGAATACATTTTATGGAAGAGAAAGCAGGAATTGCTTTCCTTGATATTTCTACAGGTGAATTTTATATTGCCGAAGGCGACAAAGAGTATGCAGATAAATTATTGCAAAGTCTAAACCCAGCGGAGGTAATATTTCAACGCAATCAGCAGAAGGAATTTAAAAATTATTTTGGCACACACTTCTATACCTACACACTTGACGAATGGATATTTACCACACAATATGCGAATGAATCTTTACTAAAACATTTTGGAACACAAAGCCTGAAAGGTTTTGGTGTAGAGGATATGAAAGTGGGCATCATAGCCGCAGGCGCTATTTTGCATTATCTAAAAGATACCGAACATCCACACCTGCAACACATCACGTCTTTACAAAGAATTGATAAAGGAGATTATTTGTGGATGGACAGATTTACCATTCGAAACCTTGAATTGATTGGCGGTGCCGATAGTACTACTTCACTTTTAAAAGTGCTGGACAACACTGTTTCGCCAATGGGTGCAAGGCTTATGAAACGCTGGCTGTTACTACCATTGACAGATATTAATAAAATTGAAGAGCGTCTGAACCTGGTGGAATATTTTATCAAAAATCCGGATGAAAAAACAAGGTCAATTCAATTGATTAAACAAGCAGGTGATATTGAAAGATTGGTAAGTAAAATACCCATGAAGAAAATAAATCCCCGTGAGGTATTGCAAATAAGTAAAGGTCTAAAATTAGTGGAGCAGGTGAAAGAACTTTGTGAAAAAGCACCTAACGAATATTTAAAAAGATTAGGCGATTCGCTAAACCCGTGTAAATATATTGCTGAAAAAATAAGTAAGGAGATTATAGAAAACCCGCCAGTTGCGGCTTCCAAAGGAAATATTATTGCGCAGGGAATTAATGAAGAGCTTGATGATCTTAAAGATATAGTAGCGAATGGCAAAGAGCACCTGATAAAATTGCAACAAAAAGAAACAGAAGCGACGGGTATTTCGTCTTTAAAAATCGGGTTCAATAATGTTTTTGGTTACTACCTAGAAGTGACCAATACCCATAAAGATAAAGTTCCGGAAACATGGATTAGAAAGCAAACACTGACCAATGCAGAACGATACATAACACCAGAATTAAAAGAGTATGAAGAAAAAATAATGGGTGCAGAAGATAAAATTCTGCAATTGGAACAAAATATTTTTGAGCAATTATTAAATGAGCTCCAGGATTACATTGCTCCCATGCAATTAAACGGACATGTACTGGCAGTACTGGATTGCCTGCTGTGCTTTGCTCACAATGCATTACAGTTTACATACAAAAAACCGCAATTACACCTCGCTTCCGAATTAGATTTAAAAGGAAGCCGTCATCCCGTGATAGAAAGAAATTTGCCGCAAGGCGAATCTTATATCGCCAACGATATTTATTTATCTCCGCAAACACAACAGATAATTATTTTAACCGGACCTAACATGAGTGGAAAGAGCGCGATACTTCGACAGGCCGCACTCATTACATTGATGGCCCACATGGGAAGTTTTGTTCCGGCAGACGAAGCGCACATTCCATTGACGGATAAAATTTTTACACGAGTCGGAGCTAGTGATAATCTGAGCAGTGGCGAAAGTACGTTTATGGTGGAGATGAATGAAACCGCAAGCATCATTAATAATATTACTCCGCGCAGTTTGATATTGTTAGATGAAATTGGTCGGGGCACTTCTACTTATGATGGAATTTCAATAGCCTGGAGTATCGTAGAACATTTGCATCATTCGCCACATGCGCCCAAAACCCTCTTTGCCACTCACTATCACGAGTTGAATGAATTGGAAAACAAGTTTGAACGGGTCAAAAATTTTCACATCACGAATAAGGAAGTTGGAAACAAAATTATTTTTTTAAGAAAATTAGCACCGGGCGGAAGTGTACATAGTTTTGGTATTCATGTGGCGAAAATGGCGGGCATGCCACCGTCATTAATTGCAAGAGCCAACGAAATTTTAAAACAATTAGAATCCAAAAATGTTGAAGTTGACAATGATTCCACTCCACAAAATGGGCCCAGGAAAAATAAAAAATCCATACAGGATGGCCTGCAGGAATTGAATGGACCAAAAATTCAATTAAGCATTTTTGATGCGCACTCACAAACTTTTGAGGACATTAGAAAAGTGCTGGAAGCCGTAGATATCAATCGTCTTACTCCTGTGGAAGCGTTGCTAAAATTACAAGAGATAAAAGGGATGGTGCATTAGGGGGTTAGGAGGTATCAGGTGTGAGGTATGAGGTATCAGTGTTGAGAGCTATCAGCTACCAGCTATGAGCCATGATCTTACTCTGCTCGTAATGCCTCAACAGGGTTTGCTATTGCCGCTTTTATTGCCTGGAAACTTATCGTGATCATTGCAATTAATATTGCAGCCAAACCTGCTATTGCAAATATCCACCAGTTGAGTTGCACCCGGTAAGCAAAGCCTTGCAGCCACTGACTCATAGCCCACCAGGCTAAAGGAAATGAAACGAGCGCGGCAATAAAAACCAGTTTCAAAAAATCTTTAGAGAGCATAGAAGTAACATTCGAAACTGAAGCACCCAATACTTTCCTGATCCCAATTTCTTTGGTGCGCTGGCTTGCTGCAAAGGTGATCAAACCAAATAATCCAAGGCAGGCAATTAAGATAGCAAGTGCAGAAAAAGTTATCGACAATCCGCCCATCTTCTGCTCTGCTTTATAAGTCTTATTAAAATCTGCATCCATAAATGAATATGAAAACGGCATTCCCGGTGCGAGCTTTTTAAAAGTATTTTCAATGGAACTGATCAACTGATCCGCGTGATCCGTTTTTATTCTGATAGCCATACTTCCGGTTTGGGGCGAAAATAAAAATACCAGTGGAGTTACATTCTCATGCAATGAATTAAAATTAAAATTCTTCACCACTCCAATTATATTATATTTTATAGCACCTTTTTGCGGAAAATCAACATTATAATATAGGGGCTTATTCAATGCGTCTTTGTAACCGATAAGTTTTGCAAACGCTTCATTAATGATAATGCCGGACGAATCTGTAGAAAAATCTTTTGAAAAATTTCTACCCTGTGCCATTTTCATTTGAAGTGTGGGGATATAGTCTTCATCAATACGCCATATTTGCGTGCTCACGGCATCTTTAGTGTCTAAAGTAGGTTTAGGAAAAAGCGGGCTATCACTGCGCCACCCTGCCGTGGGAAGATATCCCGTCATTGTAACCTGTTGAACACCCGATAATTTGAGCAATTCTTCTTTAAAAACTTTCTCCGAATTACCTAATACGTATGTGTGTTTTATCACCAGAACCTGGTCGCGTTTGTATCCAATATCTTTATTACGAATATAATTTAACTGGGTATAAATGACCAATGTGCCGATGATGAGAAATATAGAAATGGCAAACTGAAATATTACCAACCCGCTTCGCAGCCAGCTTGTTTTAAGGCCGCCGGCCAACTTTCCTTTAAGAACTGCCACAGGTTTAAAAGAGGAAAGATAAAAGGCAGGATACATGCCTGCAAGCAAACCAACGATGATCACTAAAAGCAACAATGAAGGCAATAGCCATGGAGATAGAAATGCGTTCAATGAAAAATTCTTTCCACTAAGCAAATTAAAAGAGGGCAACAATAATCCAGCAATAACTAATGCCAATATCATGGCGACAAAACTAATAAGCAGGGATTCGATTAGAAATTGTGATATTAGATGCTTGCGCAATGAACCCAATACTTTTCTTACACCCACCTCCTTAGCACGGCCTGCAGAGCGGGCGGTAGAGAGATTCATAAAATTGACACAGGCAATCAACAAAATAAATAAAGCGATCAGCGAGAAAATAGTAACGTATTGAATATTTCCATTAGCTTCCAGTTCACCGTCTTTTTGAGAATACAAATGAATCCGGCTCAAAGGCATAAGATCATAATGTAAATAGTTTCCCTGCTTTTTAAATTCTTCCTCTGTCAGGTTCATGGATTTAAATTCAGGAGCAACATTCTTCATGACGAATGGATCTAACCGGGCAATTAATTTTTTTGGATCAGCATTTTTATCCAAAACAATATAAGTGTTGAAATTGTTGCTGGTCCATTGATCGGTCTCGTAAGGTGCCAACTGTCCATATATGGAAACAAAAAAATCGTAATGAAAATGTGAGGCCTCGGGCACGTCTTTTATTAAGCCCGTGATTTTATAAAGAGAGGTATCATCAACCGTCAAAGTCTTTCCCACAATATCATTATTGCCAATGCCGGGAAAATATTTTTTTGCCATGCTCTCTGTTATCACGACGGAGTTTGGATTAACTAATGCAGTACGGCTGTCGCCGGAAATCATGGGTAATGTAAATACATCAAACAAGGTGGAATCAGCCAATAAGACTTTATCTTCTGGGATATTCTGATCTCCCTTTTTTATCATGAGACCACCATGATCGCGTAAACGCACATATTGTTTCACCTGTGGAAATTCACGTTTTAAGGCAGGTCCCAATGGGTCGGGTGTAGAAGCGAGCACAAAGTGATGGCCACCAAATTGCACATCTGCATCGACACGGTAAATCTGTTCCACCTTTTGGTTGAATTTGTCATAACTCATTTCGTCTGTAACGTATAAAATAATCAGCAGGCAAGTAGCAAGACCTGCTGCAAGACCGATGATATTAATGGTGGTAAAGCCTTTACTTTTTACTAAATTTCTGAATGCTGTTTTAAAATAATTTTTAAACATGGTGTTCAAGATTTAATATTCTTTAAGATTCCAGATTTCAATTTTTAGTAATGAATATTGAGCCCTATTCACTCCTCAAACTTTCTACCGGGTTTGCCATCGCTGCCTTCAATGCATGAAAAATTACCGTTGCTAATGCAACCATTAAAACCAGAACCCCGGCGAGAACAAACATCCACCAACTCAAAGTGATTCGGTACGGATAGTTATCCAGCCATTTGGCTGAAGCCCACCAGGCAATGGGTATAGCAATAATCATGGAGATGAATACCAGTTTCAAAAAATCTTTTGAAAGCGCAGAAACCACGCTGCTTACCGATGCACCCAATACTTTTCTAATACCAATTTCTTTGGTTCTTTTTTCTGCGGAAAGAACAGATAATCCAAACAATCCAATACAGGAAATAAATATAGTAATCAAGGCTCCAAACATCATGATCTGTTTCCATTTGGCTTCTGATTCATAACTTTTAAGATTCTCCAAATCTTTAAATTGATAACTGTAAGGGCTTATCGGAAATAATTTTTTAAATGTTGCTTGTATATGCTTTAAGCTAGAGGTATTAGACCCTTCTTTAATTTTTATAAAAGCCTGCCCGTAATCATTTTTATTACTAATCGTAAATAACTGCGGTCCTATCTTTTCATTCAAAGACTGAAAATGATAATCTTTTACGATCCCTATCACCGTGTACTTTTCATTTCCCCACCAAAAATCAACCATCCTTCCCAATGGATTTTGCCAGCCGGCTTTTTTCACAAAAGATTCATTAACCATTACAGAACTCGTTGAGTCCGATGGAAAATCCGGAGAGAAACTTCGTCCCGCAATCAAAGGTATTTTCATTATTTTCAAAAAAGATTCATCAACGGTTTCATAGTCAAAATTAATTATGGAGTCACCATTTACTTTGGCAGCCGTGGACCATCCTCCACTATTTTTAAACGATACCTCTTTAATATTTGGGTTCTTCAGCAGTTCGTTTTTAAACAACAAAGCTTCAATTCTTTTGTATGGATACTTATTCACCAACACCACATTCGAATCATCGTAACCTAATTTTGTTGTGGTTAGAAAATTGAATTGTGAGTAAATAATAACGGTTCCAATGATTAAAAAGGAAGCAAGCGCAAACTGAAAAACTACTAACCCTTTTTGTAAATAATTTTTACCGCTTAAATTAAAGCGACTGTAAAGCGTTTGCACCGGGCTATAACCCGATAACACCAAAGCCGGATAAAATCCTGCAAGTAAAGTGGTGAGCACAAAAAGAATGATATAACCTGCAATCAGTTTTGCATCAAAAAGGTAGGAAAGGGAAAGCGCTTTATTGGACAAGTCATTAAATAAAGGCAACAATAATTTTACTAATAACAAGGCTGTGGCAAATGCAATGAAGCACAAAAAAACTGACTCACCCATGAACTGAGAAATCAATTGTTTGCGGGTACCGCCCACTACCTTTCTGATACCAATTTCCTTTGCACGTTTCAAAGAACGCGCCACTGTAAGGTATACAAAATTGATACATGCGATCAATAAAATAAATAACGCGATGCCTGAAAGAATATAAGAATACATGGGATTGCTGGCATCCACAAGGCCATTCTGTGGCGGAAGGTCTTTACTAAGATGCATATCTGCCATGGGCTGTAGCAGATATTTAGAATTTCCCATGTCACCAAATTGCTCTGCGAACTGCTTCCTTACGATCTTTGAATCCTTTTCGTAAAACATTTGCATACCATTCTCTACATGCTTAACATTTACATTAGGATCTAATACCACAAAAGTATTCAGGAAGAAATTGAACCAATTCTCATCATTTTCCACATCTTTTAACGAATAAGAAAAGGGCATGAGCGCTTCAAATTTTATAGATGAATTCTGAGGGCATTTTTTGCTAACCGCAGTCACGCTATAAGGAACAAACACTCCTTCCTTTTTTACCAGAACCACTTTGCCCACCGCATTTGTGGAACCAAAATACTTTTCGGCTGCATCTTCTGAAAGTACCACCGAATGTGGCTGCGACAAACAAGTAGCAGCGTCCCCACTTAATAAGGGAAATGAAAAAACAGAGAAAAAATTAGAATCCACATTTAATAATTCCTGGGACTGTATTTCGGCACCATTTTTAATATCTTCATTCCCACTTTGTACGCGCACAAAAGTTTTGATACCTGGCACATTCTGCGAAAACCGCGGGCCTTGTACATAACCCGTATTACCATCTTTCTGTTTTCCAATTCCATCGGGCCTGCTGTTTTCTGTGACTACACGATAAATATTTGGGAGGTCTTTTTGAAACCGGTCATAGCTTACTTCATCTTTTATATACAAAATGATAAGCATGGCACAAGCCAGTCCCAGAGCCAATCCAGCAATATTAATAAAAGAATACACCTTGTTTCTCTGTAGATTTCTTAGAGCAATTTTGAAATAATTTTTAAACATTTTTTTTAGCTTTGAGCCTAAAGCAATGAGCCTCGAGCCTGTGACTTATTAATATTTATTTTTCTTTTTTCTTTTTTAATTCCTCAATTTCGATTTCAACAGGTTCCTGATACCTGATACCTCGTATCTGAAACCTAAGACCCTCCTACTCACTTCTCAAACTTTCAACAGGATTTGCCAACGCAGCCTTCACTGAATGATAACTCACAGTGATCACGGCTATCAATAAAGCAACTACACCAGACACTACAAAAATCCACCAACCCAAAGTAGTACGATATGCAAAGCCCTGCAGCCATTGATTTCCGAGGTACCATGCAATGGGACTCGCAATTAATATGGCAACAATAATCAGTATAATAAACTCTTTTGACACCATAAAAGCAATGTTGCCAACTCCTGCTCCTAACACTTTGCGTATTCCAATTTCTTTAGTTCGTTGAAGAGTGGTAAAAGCTGCTAACGCAAATAACCCAAGACATGCAAGAATGATTGCGACTAAAGAAAAAATCGTAAACACCTTTCCTGCACGCTGTTCTGTGGTATATATCTTTTCAAATGATTCATCTAAAAAATGATATTCAAACGGCCGGAATGGAACACGCTCGTTCCATGTAGCTTTTAAAGCACTCAATGTTTGAGCAACATTATCCGCTTTTATTTTCACCAGCAACTCCCTGATTGTAGTAGTGTCTAAAAATATAACCATAGGCCCGATCGGTGTATGCATAGAAGAAAAATGAAAATCTTTTACCACGGCTTTGATAGTTCCGTCCTGTCCCCTGTTAATAGTTTTGCCGATTGCCTCTTCGGGAGTCCAACCTAAATCGCTTGCTGCCTTTTCATTTAATATAAATGTGCCCCGGAAATTTTTATAGCCATTGGAGGTATCCTGCAACAGGAAATCAGCCGGTGTGAAAGTGGTGCCGGCAACTATTTTCATATTCATAGTTTTTAAAAAATCAAGATCAACAGGCATTGCGGTAACTGAAAGCTTCTTCTGATCTTTTCCATTGTTGGCCGTAATACCATCTCCCCATTGCACAAAAACCGGATCATCATAAGCACCTGTAACGCTTAACACGCCTGGGTTTAAAGAGATTGCCTTCTTTAATACATCATAACCTGCTTTCATTTTATAATTGACAGGCAATACCAAAACCTGGTCTTTATCAAATCCTAAATCCTTCTTTTGGATAAAGGTTAATTGTTTTAAAACAACGATGGTAACAATGATGAGGAAAACAGAAATCGTAAACTGGAATACAATCAATGACTTGCGCAACGCACCACCGGAAGAGGCTCCGTGGAATCCGGATTTCAGAATTTTTACCAGCCCAACCCTGCTCATAACAAATGCAGGATAAGCACCTGCCAAAAAACTGGCAACAATTCCAAAAGCAATCACCATAATAATTGAAGATGGCTGCAATAAATTGGACACCGAAAAGTTACTACCTGTAACGGAACTAAAAAGAGGAAGTAAGATAATTGAGATCAGGAATGCCAGAAGAATTGAAACAGCCGTAATAATTGCAGACTCACCAATGTATTGCCAGAAAAGACTATTGCGACCGGCTCCAAGTACTTTTCGGATACCAATTTCCGTGCTTCTTTGCATGGACTGGGCGGTTGATAAATTTGTATAATTAACGCATGCAATCAATAAAATCAGCAGTGCAATTATGCCTAACACATACACGTACATGATACTGCCGTTCGGCTCTAATCCACTGTCCAGCGAAGAATACAAATGAACTTTTTCAAAAGGCTCAAGGTTTAAAGAAAGAAAGTCTCCATTGCTCATCCCCAATTCATTTTTAGAAACGTCTTTCATGTAGGCAGTAATTTGCTGCTGCAAACGTGGAAGCTGTGACGATTCAGAAAGTAGCAAGTAGGTTACATAATTAGCATTGAACCAAGCCTCTTTTTTTGCAGCACCCATACTTTTAAAGGACAAAAGAATGTCATATTGAATTTGAGAATTTATTGGCGGATCAGCAACAATACCGGTGATCTCGTAATCACGAACATCATCCACACGAAGTGTTTTTCCGATTGGATTTTCATTCCCAAAATATTTTTTAGCAACGCTTTTAGTAAGAACAATTGTGTAAGGATCAGACAATGCCGAAGACACATTTCCCTGCAATAATTTAAAAGAAAAAATTTTGAAAAAATCCGCGTCAGCATACAGAATATTTTTTTCATCAAAGGCATTGGCACCATTGGCTATCACTCTCGAAGACTTCATTGTGCGCACATAAGACTCCACCTGCGGGAATGTTCGCTTCAATTGTGGTCCAACTTTATTCCCCGTCACAGCAGTTTGTTGGCTGCTTCCGCCTCCACCATATTCCATAGTTACCCTCGCGATTCTGTTTGAATTGACATTGAATTTATCGTAACTCAATTCATTAAAAACATACAGCCCAATTAAAATACACGCGGCTAATCCGGTTGATAATCCAAGTATGTT
>JBDSHT010000397.1:0-5293 GCA_039918315.1 Ginsengibacter sp.
CGTCGCCAAAGAGAGAAGAGATGCAAGAAATTTACCTCGTTTCATGTTATTTTAAATTAAATATCGTTACAAAAATTCGATTAACGTGATGGCCTGACAGGGTGCGTACACCGACTTTCACACTCTTTTGCCGGTGAAGTGCCGGCAGATAAGCATCTTCAAGGTATTGTTCAATATTTTTTTGCTGGTTGCTATTTACAAAATGATAAACCGTAACCTGGTAAAACTCGCCTGCTTTCTTTGCGGGCAATGCAGATGCAAGAATGGGGACGCTACAAAAAAACAGGAACAGTATTTTGGTACAAATATTTTTCATCGAATTAATTTAATGATTGAAGTTAATTTACTTTAGGCGTTTTCATAAAAGATCGTTTCAACTGTTTCGCTGTATATTTCATAAATGAAGTCTGAATTTCTGAAGGATAAAAACCTGCCAATGGAAAACTATTTCACATCTAATATCTTATCACTAAATTGAGTCTTAAATTATCATTCATTTTATGAAGAAACTTAAACGCAGGGACTTTATAAAGACAACCACACTCGCGGGCATTGCTTTTGCAACGAGTTCTTTTGATTATAAAAAATACTCGCCGCTTTTATCCTTCTCTACTTTGGGCTGTCCTGACTGGTCATTCGGTAGTATCCTTGATTTTGCAGTGAATAACAATTACAACGGAATTGAGATACGTGGAATAAAACGGGAACTGGATCTTTTGAAATGCCCTGAATTCAGCAACAAAGAAAATATACAAACCACGCGCAAACGTGCTGAAGACAAAAACATAAAAATTGTTAACCTCGGATCTTCTGCTCAAATGCACCATCCAAAGGGACCGGAACGAGATAAATACATGGATGAAGCCAAAAGATTCATTGGACTTGCGCAGCAATTGAATTGTCCTTATATCCGTGTGTTTCCCAATATTTTTCCGGAAGGCCCGGAACGGGAAGAGGTCACTCACCTTATGGTAACAGCACTCCAGGAATTAGGGAATTATACAAAAGGAACCGGCGTTACAGTTTTATTGGAAACGCATGGCGAACTGGTGCAGAGCGCAGATATAGAAAAAATTATGCAATCAGTAGATCATCCTGATGTAGGTCTGGTATGGGATGTGGTAAATATGTGGTCTGTAACCAAAGAACCGCCGGCACAGGTATATACGCGGCTAAAAAAGTACATCCATCATACGCATATAAAAGACCTCGTGTTCGCTAATGGCAAAGAAGAATATGTTTTGTTGGGCAAAGGGACTACTCCCATTTTTGAAGCGATAGATCTACTGGCAAAAGATAAATTCAAAGGTTACTTTAGTTTTGAGTGGGAAAAATTGTGGCACCCTGAGATTGCAGAGCCGGAAGTGGCGCTTGCCTATTTTCCAAAAGCGATGAAAGAACATTTTAAGAAATAATCTCAAACAGTAAATATAACCTCTTACAGATTTATAAAAAATAAGCAGAAACTTGCGCTAACAAATAAACACTCAACCCTGCGCCAAGTGGGATTTATCAGCTTATCATTTTTTTATAATGCTCCTCATAGCCTGTGGCTTTAAATAATTCTGCGAAAGCTTCTTTAAAATCTTGGTAATTAAACTCTTTAATGTCAAAAATATTTTGTCCAAGTGAATGAGACTCTCTGTTAACATAACGACAGAATGCTTGAAATCTAATTTCCTGCATTTCTTTCATTTGAAAAACGTTATTCAAATCTTTTCTTTCTACAAAGTTGAAAAAATACTCAATAATGTTTCTCATACAGTTTGCTATCAATGCTGATGGTTGCTTGTCGTCATTGACTACAAACCAATAAGAATGATAGTCATTTTGAATTTCTTCATAACTCATTTCAAGTATTTCACTACCTAAATTGCTTTTGCTAAGTCTAAACAATTTTTGTAGTTCTTTTCTTCTTTCTTTATTGGTGTCAGTCATTTCGTAAAAAAAATACAAGCTATGGGTTAGCAAAAATACTTGTTCGTATTTATTACTTCTCAAAAACTCATTGTGAATTAGTCTGCCGATATTAAACACGAAAATGTGAGATAGACTTGAAATCGGGTCGTCTATGACAATAATTTTCTTTTTGCCTACATCGGTAGCGTCTTTCTTTCCTCTACTCAATTCAATAAAATATAGAAAACTGATAATCATTTTTTCCCCTTCACTTAAAGAGAGAAATACTTTTTCGTTTTTTTCTCCTCTTACTATTTTGTAAAGATTTTCAGAATGTTTTTTAATTTCAAAGTCCGTGATTCCTAAATCAACTAAACCATTTTTAATATTTGTGATAGCTTCATCAATATTTACGGTTTGTTTTTGTTGTTCAGAGATGATTAAACTTTGAGCTAATATTTTTGCCGCGTTTTGTTTTAAATACTCTTCTAATTTTTCAGTTTTACTTTTTGAAGTAGCTTTATCAGCGTTTACTGAACTGATAGCCTGGTCATAATCCCAACGCATTAATTCCCAAAACGTCTTCTTGATATTGATTTTTACTTTTTCCTTTTCGTCAATATTTTTGTTGTGTTGTATGACAAGCAAATTTATTTTTGCTATGATTTCGTTTAATTCATCAAGTGCTTTTTTCGAATTCTTGAGAGTAATCGAAACGCTTGGTGTTTTCACTTTATTCTCAATCAGCTTCTTATTGTCTTCAACGACTTTGACAAATGAATTATAATTAATCTCAAAATCTTTTCTGTACGTTTCAAATTTCGGATTAGACTCAAAATCAGATTTATTTGGAATTGCTTGAATTGCTTGTGAATATCCATTCAAAAAAGACTTCAAAGTATTTATGTCAGCTAAATAGGAAGCATCAAAATAATCTTTTATACTCTCTACCAAATTATTTGAAATCGTTTTTTCTTGACAAAATGGACAAGTGGAATTTTCTTGCGTTTGTACTTCGGGCAAATATTGCAAGCCTGTTTTTACCCAATCTGAATTGCCAAGTTCTTTGATTAACTGTGAAACTGTGCTATTCTCATTTCCTACAATTTGTTTATTAAATAAAGGCTCACTTTCTATATCCAGCGAAGCAAAAGCAATTTGATTTAAAGCAGAATGTTTTTGTGAATTATCTCCTGAAATAGATTGCAAATCAATTTTTAAGTCTTCAATACTTTTTGTTGGTTTTGCAGTTGGTTTGGTTACACCAATGATGTGGCTAAATAGATTATCTTTTGAACCTTTGTATCCGTCTAAACAAAACTCAAGAACTCTATCGCCACCGCTATAATCTGTTTTTATTTTCCAAACTGTATCTTTTGCTGTATTTTGTTTTTGATTTAAGGATGACTTTTCACTTTCAAGTTCTATGCTTTTAGCTTCTTGTTCGGCTTCAAACTTTGTAATTTCTTTTTGAGCATTAGCAATTTTAGTTTCTGCTTCTTTGTTTTCTTTCGATAGTGAAAAGATTCCTTTTAAGTTTTCAGGTTCAAAAAAGTTTTCGTGAATAAAGGTTTGGTTGTAAACCAGAATTTC
Organism: Ginsengibacter sp.; assembly: GCA_039918315.1. Classification (GTDB taxonomy): domain Bacteria; phylum Bacteroidota; class Bacteroidia; order Chitinophagales; family Chitinophagaceae; genus Ginsengibacter. Next base: position 3,493 of record JBDSHT010000397.1, read on the forward strand.
GTGATTTTTTTCTAATCCTTCAATTGAGCAATTTTTATATTTATCATCTGTCGGTTGGTGTAAATAATTCGATAACGTACTTTTTCCTGTGCCGTTTAAACCGTAAATGAGGTTTACTTTTTTATCGGTTTCTAAAGTGGCTGGGCTCTTAAAACTTGCTACATTATTTAAATTTATTTTTGAAATCATTGGTTTTCGTTATTTATAGCGGTGTCATTCTGTAGAATGCGGCATATCCGTACAGCTTTGCGCAGGTGGGGGAATAGAATTCCTTCTGCCCGAACCGTTGCCAAATTTATAATTAAAAGTTCATTGTTTATTCTATTGCTCAACAGAGATTTTTCAGCCCAGAACCGCTGCTGAATAATGAATAAAAAGCTCATTGTTACTCTTTCAGCGCCATTTGCTGCAAACCGATGTAAGCACCAGTAGTTATTTTAGTTCTCTCTTTTGGCGCAAGCGTCCGCTTGTGTTTTTTATTACAGACTAACATTTATTTTAGTCAATTTTTTCTTCCGATTGCATGATTTATAGTCAGTATGGAATTTGTCATTTGCGGATCATAAAATAAATATAACCCCTTCCAGATTTATAAAACACAAGCGAAGCCTTGCACTAACAAATAAAAACTCAGCCCTCGCCAAGTAGCGGGATTCTTATTCAGGAAAAATTATTTTATCGAAGTGTAAGTTTTTCTGTAAGTAAGCAACTTATATTTTAGATTAGTTTTCAAAAAGACCAAAAGAAATAGTTGATGATAAAAAATGCAGATAGTATGGAAAAGGAGTTTCTAAAGGTGATCCATGACTATCAAAAAATCGTCTTTAAGATTTGCAAGGTGTACCGCGATAGCAGAGAAGACCAGGAAGACCTTTTCCAGGAAATTGTCTATCAACTCTGGAAGTCTTATCCGGGCTTTAAAAGAGAATCGAAAGTAAGCTCGTGGATATACAGGATTGCATTGAATACTGCCATTGCTATTTACAGAAAATCAAAAGTAGCTATTGACTATAACCATAAGATTCCTGAACACATTCATCCTGGTTATGCAGAAAGTATTTCAGAAAATGAGGAGCGGTTATTTTGGGCTTTACAACAATTAAATGATTCAGAGAAAGCGGTCATATCACTTTACCTGGAAGATTTTAGTTACAAAGAAATTGCAGAAATGACAGGATTAAGTGAGAGTAACGTCGGGGTACGATTGAATAGAATTAAAATAAAATTGAAACAATTACTAAAATAAAAAAACAATGGAACTAAATGATTTAAAGTCAGGTTGGCAAAATGCCGGGCAAGCTTTCAAAAGCGAAGCTGATTTACAACGAATGACCAGGATTATCAATCACCCATCATTAAAAAAGATAAGAACGAAATTGCTTGTCGAAAGCTTCATGCTTGTATTCTTTTTATTTATTTACTACGATTGGTTTGATGGAGACAAAAAACCTTTCTATGCAAATGCAGCATTGGTTGCTGGCCTGGTATTATACATTGTAAACGATGTTATTGGTTATGTTTCCATCACAAGACCAATCATGGGGAACAACCTGAGACTATCAGTACAGAATTATTTATGGCGCCTTAAGCGTCTGTCAATTTTTTCATTAATTATTACATGTCTATATAGCATCTCAATAATTATTTTTTTTACATCAACAATAATTTTTACAAAAGAAAAAGGCCTGATGCTGGTATTTAGCACAGTCGTTGTTATTCAACTCATTCTTTTGTCTTCCCGGATCTGGTCTAAACGAATTAAAAATTTGAAACAACAAGTCGATGACTTTGATCCTGATGT
>JBDSHT010000398.1:0-25989 GCA_039918315.1 Ginsengibacter sp.
AAAGCAATTACAAACCGCGATCGACCAAAGAAGAGCTTCGGGAAAATCTTATAAAAAAAATCAGTAAAAAAGAACTCACTTTTCCAGGAATCATCGGGTATGAAGACTCGGTAATTCCGGATACAGAAAGAGCTATATTATCGCGTCATAATATTTTGTTTTTAGGACTGCGTGGACAAGCGAAAACCCGCATGGCACGGCAAATGGTAGAATTGCTCGATGAATATATTCCTGTGATTGAGGGAAGTGAAATCAACGATGACCCTTTTAAGCCATTGAGTAAATATGCAAAAGATTTAGTAAAAGAAAAAGGTGACGATACACCTGTCAGTTGGCTTCATCGCGATCTTCGCTATGGTGAAAAATTAGCAACGCCAGATGTTAGTGTAGCCGATCTCATTGGAGACATTGACCCTATCAAAGCAGCTAATTTAAAATTGAGTTATGCAGATGAAAGAGTGATTCATTATGGAATAATTCCGCACAGCAACAGGGGTATTTTTGTAATTAATGAATTGCCGGATTTACAGGCACGCATCCAGGTTTCGCTCTTCAACATTCTGGAAGAAGGCGACTTACAAATCAGGGGATTTAAATTAAGATTACCACTGGATATCATGTTTGTTTTTACGGCTAACCCCGAGGACTACACGAACCGCGGGGCCATTGTAACTCCTTTGAAAGATCGGATAGAAAGCCAGATATTAACCCACTACCCTACCACCATAGAAAACTCATTATACATTACTGAACAGGAGGCTTCGATACATAAAGACCAATCCAAAAGAGTAACTGTTAGTGATTTGGTGAAGCGATTAATAGAACAAGTTTCCTTTGAAGCACGGAACAGTGAATTTGTTGATAAGAAAAGTGGAGTGTCTGCAAGGCTTACCATTGCTGCGTTTGAGAACGCTGTCAGTGCCGCAGAAAGGCGTACGATCATGAATAAGGAAAAGGAAACGCAAGTTTGGATAAGTGACCTTGCCGGTATTATTCCGTCCATTACAGGGAAAATAGAATTGGTTTACGAAGGTGAGCAAGAAGGGCCATACCAGGTGGCTTATAATTTATTAGAAAAAGCTATCCGCACACAATTTGTAAAATATTTCCCCAGCCCGGAAACCTCTAAGAAAAGAAAAAGTAAGGATGTAGCACCGGAAGAAAATCCATACAAAGCCATCACACATTGGTTTGATGCCGGCAATCAATTAAATCTTTTTCTTGATTTAAAAGATGAAGACAAATTACAGCATCTTTATAAAGTGGACGGACTTTACGGACTGGTTAAAAAGCATTACCCTAATGCAAACGCAAAAGAAAACGCATTATTAATGGAGTTTGTATTACATGGTCTTTCTACATTTTCTTTAATCAGTAAAAAGGTAGTGGAAGGGAAAATAGAATTCAAAGATTTAATGGGAAGTATGATGAATTTGAGTTCATCATCTTTTGGAGACGAAGAACTAGAGGATGAAGATTTAAATTAAGGTTGATTAAAAAGTCTACATAATATTTACTTCTCTTTCGATATCAATTCCAAACTTTTCCTGAACTGAAATTTTAATTTCCTTGCTTAAATTATAAATTTCTTTGCCCGTGGCGTTCGCGTAATTGACCAAAACCAGCGCTTGCTTTTGGTAGCAACCTGCGTCTCCTTTTCGATAGCCTTTCCATCCGCACTGTTCGATCAACCAACCCGCTGGAATTTTATAATGGTTGTCATCTATTTTATAATAAGGCATTGTAATTCCTTTAACTGAAATCAACTCATTCAATTGTCCAAATGCGGTGAAATCAATAACCGGGTTCTTAAAAAAACTTCCTGCATTACCAAGAATTTTTGGATCAGGAAGTTTGGAAGTACGAATACTTATAACCGCATCTGACACGGCCTTCACGCTCATTTCCTCTACACCCATTTTTTTCAACTCATCTTCAATAGCACCATAAGAAATATTAAAAACAGGATTTTTCTGCAATCGATAGGTTACATTCAAAATTACAAACCTGCCTTTAAAAATTCTTTTGAAAACACTTTCCCGATAACCAAATTCACATTCAGAAGCATTAAATTTTCGAACGAAATTTTCTATAAGATCAAACGCTTCAAGTTCGTGAAAAACATCTTTAATTTCAACCCCATACGCTCCAATATTCTGCATAGGAGTAGCTCCAACATTTCCAGGGATTAAAGACAAGTTTTCTACACCTCCATAATTATTTTTTACACAATCAATTACAAAAGAATGCCAGTTGATACCGGCACCTGCTTTAATAAGTACTTCATCATTATCCTCATGAACGATTGCAATTCCTGGTATCTCATTTTTCAATACGAGGCCATTAAAATCCTTTGTAAATAGGATGTTACTTCCGCCGCCTAAAATCATTTTATCATTAGTATTTACTTCCTGCTTTAAAAGAATTTGCAATTCTTCCGACGAATGGAAATTTGCAAAACTCTTGGCATACACATCCATTCCAAATGTGTGGAATTTTTTTAAAGAATAATTTTGATGAACTTGCATGTGTCAAAATTACCCTCAAAAAAGCAAATTATGATTGATCAAAAAGCATTAGTTCTCGGCGCTACCGGGTTAATAGGATCGCAGGTAGTGGAGGAACTTTTAAAAGATGATAGCTTTAGCATCGTAAAAGTTTTATCGCGACGGCCATTGACAATCATCCATCCAAAACTTTTACAAGAGGTCGTTGACTTTGGTAACATTGATGAGTACACTGAAAAATTTGGTGAGGGAGATATTATCTTTTGTTGCATTGGAACTACTCAAAAAAACGTGAAAGGAGATCGCTTGGCTTATAAAAAGGTAGATTACGATATACCGGTAAATGCAGCAGAGATAGGCATTTCAAAGAATTTTAAAAAATTTATGATTGTCTCTTCTGTGGGAGCTGATGCCAATTCATCTAATTTTTATTTGCAATTAAAAGGCAAAACAGAAAACGCTTTAAAGAAATTTCCCTTTGAAAGTATAGGTATTTTTCAACCATCTATTTTGTTAGGCAACAGGGCAGAAGTACGCTCCGGCGAAAAAGTAATGCAAAAATTAATGAAGGTGTTTTCAAAATTATTAATCGGCTCATTTAAAAAATACAGAGCCGTCGATTCAAGAGATGTGGCAAAAGCCATGGTGTTAGAATCAAAACAAAATAATCCTGGGGTTCATTATCTTGGCTATGCAGAAATGATGAATCTTATAAATGCCTAAAACGGATCTACATCAGCAACCGTCACTATACTTCTGAATTTCTTATCCGCTTTCAATAAATCAATGTGATTTAGAATTACTTTTTTTTGAGCTTTTAAATGTGCCGCATCCTGTTGAACCTTTATGAGTATCTCCATCAAAAACATATTTCTTACACGGTTAATTACAGGCGCAGCAGGACCGGTAAGTTCCCTGAAATCTTTACGCAGCGATTCACCTAAAATATAAGCACCTTCCATCACGATTTCTTTCTGTTTATGTTTTAGAATAATTCTTATAAGCCTGCTGAATGGAGGATAAAAAAATAGTTTACGAAATTCCATTTCATACTCATAAAAGCTTCGATAGTCATGCTGCTTTACAAATGATAACACGGGATGGTTTGTTTTAGCGGCTTGTATCAAAACCAGCCCTCTGTCTGTCTTTCGGCCTGCACGCCCACTTACCTGTTCCATCAATTGAAAGGCTCTTTCATTCACCCTGAAATCCGAAAACCCGAGCAATCCATCAGCATCTAAAATTCCAACAAGACTTACTTTTTCAAAATCTAATCCTTTCACCACCATTTGTGTCCCAACAAGAATATCAATGCGATGCTGTTCAAATAATTTAATTAAGGTATCATGAGCATTCTTTCCCTTTACCGCATCCACGTCCATTCTGGCAATTCTATTATTAGGAAAATCAGTAGTTAGTTCTTCCTCCACTTTTTCAGTTCCAAAATTCTTTTCTTTCCAATTTACATTTCCGCAGGCAGGACACTTCACCAGTTTTGGATAACTATTTCCACAATAATGACAATGAAGTTTATTAGAATATTTATGGAGAGTAAGTGTTACAGAACAATTTTCACATTGTGGGATAAACCCACAAGTTCCACAGATTAGAAACGGTGCATAGCCGCGCCGGTTTTGAAATAAAATTACCTGCTTATCATTTTGCAAAGTCGTTTCTATTTCGGCTTTCAATTGGGGCGAAATCATCACCTTACCTTTCTTAGAAGCCGCGACAGTTTTGGTATCAATGATCCTGATCTCGGGTAATTGTGTTCCGCCGTAACGTTCGTTTAATGTTACAATCGCGTATTTATTTTTCTGTGCATTGTAAAAACTTTCCAATGATGGAGTTGCGCTTCCCATCAAAACTTTTGCCTTAAAAAGCGATGCATAATAAACCGCAGCATCCCGCGCATTGTAGCGTGGCGCCGGGTCCTGTTGCTTAAAGGAAGAATCATGTTCTTCATCAATTACAACCAGTCCTAGATTTACAAAAGGAAGAAATAATGCACTTCTTGCACCCAGAATTATTTTTAATTCGCCGGTTTTAACTTTATTCCAGATTTCAATTCTTTCATTATTATTAAACTTAGAATGGTAGATAGCGATATTTCCACCAAAGTATAATTGCAGCCTGCGAATGATCTGAGCTGTTAATGTTATTTCGGGAAGAAGATACAGAACCTGTTTTCCCTGCGCTACTATTTCCTCAATCTGTTTTATGTAAAGTTGAGTTTTCCCGCTACTGGTAACACCATGCACCAGGCAAACCTCCTTTTCTTTAAATGCAGACTGAATTTCTGAAAGAGCCTTCTGCTGTGCCTCATTCAGCTCGAAATTTACATTCATCATTTTGGGAAGAGAATGAATTCTGTCAACGCTCCTTTTCTGCACCAACAGAATATTTTTTTCGGTGAGGCCTTTCAATTGGGCCGCTGTGGCACCAGATTTTTTTAGTAGTTGGGTTTGCAATACTTCACCTTCTGTTTTTGAATAATGCAGAAATGCTAACAACAATTCTAATTGCTTAGGTGCCCTGGATAATTCATCCATCAAAGGAGCTAATTTTTCATCATCAAAATACAACGGATTCAGCGTTACAAAATTCTCTTTCTTTTCTTTGTATTTATCTGATAAAGATTCCCAGATAAAACAAACCCTTTTTTCAAGAAGCCGTTTTATTAAGGGATATACATGAACTATACTTGCCACTTGCTGCACTTCCATCATCTTCAATTCTTTCTTAATCAGCAACGCTTCCGCCAGCAAATATTCATCATCATCCAGTGCTGAAAAATCATCACCATATTCTTCATTATAAATTAAAATAGCTTCGCTGCTAAGTTTTAAATGAGTAGGTAATGCGGCTGCCATCACTTCCCCTTCGCTGCACATGTAATATTCACTGATCCATTTCCAGAACTGTAATTGCCTCTCATAAATTACCGGATCATCGTCAATCACATTTAAAATACTCTTCGTTTCATAAGCAGGTCTTTCCTTGGTTACATGCTTTATGATGCCCGAATATTTTTTATTTTTTCCAAAAACAACTTCTACGCGGCTGCCTATTTTTATTTTTTCTTTTAAATCTTCAGGAACCGAATAGGTATATGTCGTCGGCAGCGCAAGCGGAAGGATGACCTCAATCCATGTACTTGATGACGCAATTATTTCATTAAATAAATTGGGTGATTCGGGATGATCGTTCATTGATACAAATATACTTTGCAAAAAAAGGACTACCCTTTTTTGATGATCCAACTTGCCTGGTACCTTACAAGCGCTTCTTCCATATTTTTAAAAACTTTTTCCTTGAGGGCTTGTACATCTTCCTGTGTTAATCCGTCGGTAGAAACTTCAGAAAGATATACTGCTCTGCATCTGCCGGGAGTTAAAGAAAATATGCTTTTATAATTGAGCCTGTCATAAGTGTCCAAAAACAGAATGGGTTTAATCGGCGTTTGCGTGTCACTTGCTATTCGGAATGCCCCATCATAAAAAAACTTTAGTGGTTCATGCGTCATATTAAAAGTCCCTTCAGGGCAAATGAAAACTGAAATTTTCTTATTAATAAATTTAGTGAGCTTCTCTACACTTTCTTTCCTCGCTTCCGGACTCTCACGATCTACAATCACCGCACCTCTTTTATATATAGCACCAAAGATTGGTATTTTGGCCATTTCAGCCTTTCCCAAAACCCTGAAATTTTGACCGAATATAACTTTCACCATCATTGGAATGTCCAGGTAGGAAATATGATTGCTAACAAATATGAACTCTTTGTTTTTATCATGAGGAACCTCATACATAACTAAGGTTCTAATGCCAATCATAAAAAAGAAAATATCAGCCCATACGTGTGCCAGTTTCACTACCAGGTTCCCGCCTTTAATTGGCTTTTGCAAAAAAGCGTATATGAAAAACGGTAATAATAGAAACATTACTGTCAAAAAAATCAGAAATCCATATAAACTAAAAAGGAATTTTAGTGCCTTACTTACAATCTTCATCGATGAATTTTAATCTCACGAAAATATAAAAACCATATCAATTTTAGATTAACCCCGTCTTTTATATTACTGAAATTCAAATACTTAGGTATGGCTGCCGTATTGATATATTTTTAAAGGATTTTGTAATCTTAAATTAGAGATAATCCCTTACATTTGCACTCCAAAAATTGGAAAAGTATGTTTGCTATAGTAAAAATCGCCGGGCAGCAGTTTAAGGTACAACCGGGACAAAGTTTATATGTACCACATCTTGATGGAAAGCAAGGTGATGAAATTGAATTTTCTGATATCCTTTTGCACGACAATGACGGAAAAATTTCCGTTGGCAGCGATGCAAATGTAAAAGTGAAAGCAGAAATAGTAAATGACCTTGTAAAAGGTGATAAGGTGATCGCTTTTAAAATGAAGAGAAGAAAAGGGTTCAGGAAAAAGCATGGTCATCGTACTCAATATACCCACATAAAAGTAACGGGGATTGCTTAACCAAATTTGGATATCAAAACGAAAAAGTAATTTTTCATTTTGCTAATTTTAATTTTATAATTTAAGAATATGGCTCACAAAAAAGGTGAAGGTTCGGTAAAAAACGGACGTGATTCACAAAGCAAAAGATTAGGTGTAAAAATATTTGGAGGGCAGGCTGCTATCTCCGGAAATATTATTATTCGCCAGCGCGGAACAGTTTACCATCCGGGCAAAAATGTTGGTCTTGGAGAAGACTTTACAATTTTCGCAACTACCGATGGTGTTGTTGAATTTAGGAAAACAAAAGGCGATAAAACAATCGTTTCTGTAAACGCAGTTGTTGCAACCGTATAATATATTTTCAAATAAGTTTTGACGGTTAACAAAATGTTTTTATTTTTAGTTTTTATTTACTAACAATTAAATTCTAAAAACATGGCAACCGCAAAAAAAGCTGCTCCTAAAAAAGCCGCCCCTGCAAAAAAAGCCGCTCCTAAGAAAGCTGCTCCTGCAAAAAAAGCTGCTCCAAAAAAAGCTGCTCCTGCAAAAAAAGCCGCTCCTAAAAAAGCTGCTCCTGCAAAAAAAGCCGCTCCTAAAAAAGCTGCTCCTAAGAAAGCTGCTCCTAAGAAAGCTGCTCCTAAGAAAAAATAATAAAATTTTTCTTGCAGATAATTACAAGTCCCGAAAATTTCGGGACTTTTTTTTATTTTTAAAATCGCCAGAAACCAATAAAGACAATGCTTTCAGCATCGTGACATTATTGAGACGCAGAGCGTTTTTCTGTCGTTAAAAATGACGATCACGTTTGATGATAATCATAGAACGATCATTAAATTTGTTTCTTCATACCCTAAATATTCTTCAATAATTTATGACGACAAACAAAGAAATTGCAAACTATTTTTCATTAGTTTCTAAACTGATGGAGATACATGGTGAGAATAATTTTCGTGCAAAAACATATTCCATTGCTGCGTACAAAATAGGTCAACTAACGGTTGACCTATACACGCTTTCTGAAGAAAAGATTTACCAACTAAATGGAATTGGAGAAACAATCGGAAAAAAGATTTTCGAAATTATATCAACAGGAAAAACAAAAATGTTGGAGGAATTAATTTCTAAAACACCTGAAGGCATTTTTGAAATGTTAAAAATAAAAGGACTAGGTCCAAAAAAAATAGCGCTGATTTGGAAGGAAATGGGCATTGAAAATGTGGGCGAATTATTATACGCCTGCAACGAAAACCGGCTGATGCTCTACAAAGGTTTCGGAAAAAAAACACAAGACAATGTTTTAGAATCAATTGAATTTTATCTGAGTCAACAAGGCAATTATTTATTTGCACAAATTGAAAATCTTGCAACTGAATTAGAAACTTTTCTTCAGAAGATTTTTGAATCAAGAGATATAAAAATTTCAGGAGATTTTGTGAGACATTCGGAAACCATGGACTTGCTTGAATTCGTAATTCCATTTCCAATAAATACGATCACTGAGAAAATAAATCCACTGGATGAGTTTCTATTTTTAGAATCTAATGACACATCTTTGACCTATCAATATAACAATGGGATAAAAATAAAACTGCACAGCGTAGAGCACAATAATTTGTTTCAAAAAATATTTGAACTTAGTGGATCGCCTGAGTTTACAAATGCTTTTCAAATTAAATTTCCAGACATAGAATATTATAAAGTTCACAACGAAGAAGAGATTTTTAAACAGGTGTCCATCCAATATATTCCGCACTGTTTAAGGGAAAGTGAAAATGTCATCACTATAGCTGCGAATCACAAAATCCCTGAGCTTATTCAACCTTGTGATATAAAATCAATCATTCATTGTCACAGTAATTGGAGCGATGGTTCTAATTCCCTGGAAGATCTTGTTATTGCCTGCAAAACAAGCGGAAAAGAATTTCTCGTGATAAGTGATCACAGTAAATCTGCGACCTATGCGAATGGCCTAAATGAAGAAAGGATACGGGCACAGCATCAACAAATAGATGAACTAAATAAACAACTAAGTCCTTTTAAAATTTTTAAAAGTATCGAGAGTGATATTTTAGGCGATGGAAATCTTGACTACTCCGACACTGTTCTCTCAACATTTGATCTTGTGATAGCGTCTGTCCATTCCAACTTAAAAATGACTGAAGATAAAGCCATGATGAGGTTGCTAAACGCAATTGAAAACCCATACACTACCATATTGGGCCACATGACTGGCCGGTTGTTGCTAAGCCGAAAAGGTTACCCGGTGGATCACAAAACAATTATAGATGCGTGTGCTGCACACAATGTTGTTATTGAAATTAATGCGCATCCACGCCGACTCGATATGCGGTGGCAATGGTTGGAATATGCACTCTCAAAAAAAGTTTTAGTTTCTATTGATCCGGATGCGCATTCAATACCTGAATTTGAAAATACAAAATACGGAGTACTGGTGGCTCAAAAAGGAATGGTTACTAAAGAGAATAATCTCAGCAGTTTTTCAATTGATCAATTTGAGACTTTTTTATTGAATAGAAAAAAATGAAGATGGAGTACTATTCCATCACCACCGGAATCTCTACATAAAATATTGTCCATTCCCCTTCTTTAGTTTCAAACCAAATTCTTCCATTTAATTTTTCAACAATCCCTTTGCACATAGCAAGTCCAAGCCCAGTGCCTGATGATTTAGTGGTGAAGTTGGGAGTAAATATTTTTTTAATCATTGCTTCCGGAATACCGTTTCCATTATCCTTAACAGAAACAATAACTTTATTACCCACTAATTCACTTTTGATTTCAATAATTACTTTTCTAAAATCAGGAACCGCTTGTACAGCATTTTGAAACAAATTAGTGAACAACCGATTCACCTGTGTCCTATCAGCATCTATCAATATTTCATGCGGATATAAATTTGGTTCTATCTTAATTTTTTCATTGGTGTCATAAAGTGTAATAATATTTTCCAGGGTTTTATTGATATTGAAAAGTTGATTTTTAGAATTGCCAATATTAGCAAACTGGGCAAAGTCGCTTGCGATTTTGGATAAATGTTCTATCTGCTCCAATAAAATATTCGCCACATACAACGATATATTTTTCACGTCCGGTGAATCTTTATCAATCGCCATTTGCAGGTATTGCAAATTCAATTTCATTGGGGTTAGAGGATTTTTAATTTCATGCGCAACCTGCCTTGCCATTTCCCGCCAGGCCCCTTCCCGCTCGCTTTTGGCTAGCAAGCCAGCACTCACATCCAATTGCCTTACCATCTTATTATATTCATTAACCAACTCGCCAATTTCGTCTTTTCTGTTCCAGATAATTTCTTCATTTCCTGTTTGTAGATTTACTCTTTTCATCCGATCACTGATTATAGAAAACGATCGCGTGATTTTGTTCGTTATGAATAAAGCAATGATACCTGCTACTAAAAAGATGAATGCATTCAGGTTGATGATGGTAACCAAAAAGTTCGAAATTTCATCCTGCAATTTATTCTGAGATTCGAAATATGGAATATTAAGATAGGCATATTCATTTCCACTTTCGTCCCTCACCGGCAAATAATTGCTGAGGTAGGTAAGGTTTCCAATTTGTTGCTCCTGGAAAAACTGCGCATCATTCAAAACACTTAAATGATAAAATGCAAGAGGATCCATTTTCTCACTTACAATTCCTTTATTGTACAGAAGAGGTACTGAAGATATTTTTAAATTCCCTTCCAGATCATACAGATTAATATCGGTCGCATGAATTACAGAAACATTATTGATCACATGGTCCAGTTTTTCAAAAGAAAGATTCTCCAGTTTATTTAATCTGAAATCCCGAACGGTTACAGTATCAATAGCATTTCGTAATTCATTTTCCATTACATGAATCGTGCGACTTAGTTTCTCACGATTGTTGCTGTGGTAGCGACTGATAAAAAAAAGTATCGTTGTAATTCCTATTACCAAAAAGGAAAAAATACTAATCAGAATAATTGTTCCGTGCACCTGGTTACGGATTGTAAACTGCCAGAACGATTTAATATCAGGCCGTCCTTTTCGTTCAGATAAAACCTGGCCGATAAGGTTGAAGAAAATTGTCACCAATAAAAAACAACAAAACAGATACGCAAACAATGTGAGTGATTCCACGAAAAACCTGTCCTGGCGGGCGATTACAATCACTTTGTCCCCATCTGCTTTGTACCACAATTCTTCATACCCGTTTTTCTTCACAGTTTTGAATTCGTTGTAGGTAAATGAATTACTATTTTCAATTGTGGTAGAAAATGGATAATCATTATAGCTGGTGCTTAGTTGGTTGTGGTTATAAATTGCAAAAGCATACACGGTAGAACTTTCAATAGAATTATTATTTCCCTTCGAAAAAAGTTCGGGGTATAATGCATCACTCTTATATTTCTTGGGTTTGGAAACAATGAAAACATATCCTTGTTTAACACCGTTAGTATCTGTTATTTCTTTTCGACTGATATAATTAAAGCGATCGTATGATACATCATAAAAATAAAGATCAGGGATACCTGTCTTCTTACCTTGTGTTTGAATGATCGCGTTTAATGAATTAAAGTTCGTGGAATCCTGGTTGTACAATGATTGTTCCTGTTCATTAAATGTATAAATACGGGTATCAAATTTATTCAGGTACCCTGAAAAATTTTCGTTAACCAGGCTGTCTTTTAAGCCTTTATTTTGAACCGGATTTTTGAATTTATAAAAAATACCGGATAAATATTCGTTGCGAAAATCAGTTAAAATAATGTTCATAATCACAGGGCCCGATGGGTCTGCTTTGTTAGCAAGATTTTCAGCAAAGTTTTTTCTTTCCTCTAATTCTTTCGTCCGGTTTTGTAAAACAATAACAGCAGTAATAGATATTGAAAAAAAGAACAACCAAAAAATAAACCTGGAAGAAACAAGATGGTATGCCTGGAGAGCAAGTACTTTAAAATTAAGAAGATATAAGAAAACCAACAGCCAGAGTAACACACAAATATTAAAAGCAACATTATTGGATTGGGGTAGCAAGGTCAAATAAACCAAACCACAAATTGCTATCGTCAAGTACAAAAAGCTTCGGTTATTTAAAAGAAAAGTGTTGAGTGGCTGGAGCAAAATTTGAATTAAAAAGAAATAACCGGTGGCCACACTACTCAAAACAATAAAGCCGAAAACGCTGTAAGTATTTAAAGAAAAGAAATTGATTACATCAAAAGATATCTGGGAATCCGCCACCATGCTGCGTATGATAGTCCCGCATCCTATTGTAAACACTATCATTGAAAATGATAAAAGAATAATAGCAGCATGGCGTTGCCATGGTTTTTTAAATTTTAATTCTGAAAAATCAAAACGAAAATGATACCTTATAAACAGTACCACCCAAATAAATAAAAGAGAGTTAATGAGTAAGTCGCCCAACGATCGTAAAATAAAATTAGACCCGTAAACAAATGGGCTGAATAATTCCAATTGTTTAAAATCAAGTGGGAATGGAAAATTATAACTGATCAATCGCAACAAAAACAATGATCCTAAAAGTGCCAAAAATCCCATCCGAAAACCCTTCCTCCTGACAACATAATTGGAAAACGTATGGATAAAAAATAAAATTAAAATCGCAGTTAAAATTCGAAGCCATAATGCAATTACGTTATCATGACTTTGTGGATCTGTATTGGTGTGCGCCAGGTAAAACATTGGAGATCCGTCGGCATTTTTTATTTCAAATGGTGTAGCATTAAGCGTGATATCATAAGAATTTTCGATACTCTTCATCGCTACAAAAGAATTGAAAAGATATTTATTCTCGATATAATAATCCCATTTGACGGGTAATAATGCAATTATTTTATACAATGAACCATCACTCTCCTGGAATGCTTTTTCTTTAACAGCATACCAGCCATTGAGCAATTTTACAAAACCACGAGAACTGCCAGTATCAAGTTTCGACAAATCCGGTTCAACAATTTGAGTGTTCCAGAAAAAAGGTTCCGGTTCATTGAATGCAGTAATTCTATAAAAGAAAACAAAATATTTTTCTTCTTTTAAAAGGTCGAGTTGCTGTTCATTGTACTCTTTATTTACAATACTTTCAATCAGTGCCGTATCCTGGAAAAAAGCGGAAATAGATTTTTGTCCTTTATCTATGCTCTTTTGAATTTCTTTTTGGACAGCAAACGGTGTTGAAGTTCCACTCCAATAATTATTAATGATGAATGCAATCGTCAGGCACCACGCCGCAATCACCAACAGGTAACTATTTTTTTGAAAAAAAGTATTTTGTTTCTTCGCGTTCAAATCAAAAATTTTGTTTTTTTATTTCATTCCAAATAATATCCATTTCTTCCAAAGTCATCTTACTTAAGTTGAGACCTTTTTGCTGCACCGATTCTTCCATCAGCATAAATCGTTTTATAAATTTTTTATTGGTAAGCTCAAGGGCATTTTCAGAATCAACTTTAAGAAACCGTACATAATTAATTACAGAGAAAAAAAGATCACCTGCCTCTTCTTCGATGTGCTCTTGATTACCCGACTCCACGGCCTCATCCAATTCTCTTTTTTCTTCATCCACCTTCTCCCATACCTGTTCTTTTGTTGCCCATTCAAAACCTACTTGCTTTGCCTTTTCCTGTATCCGCATGGCTTTCACCATGGCCGGTAAAGATTTAGGAACTCCACCCAACACCGATTTTTTCCCCTCCGATAATTTTATTTGTTCCCAGTTTTTCGTGACATCATCTTCATTCTCCACTTTCACATCACCATAAATATGCGGATGTCTTTTTATTAATTTTTCTGAAACCTGATCAATCACATCCTGCAATGAAAATTGATTTTCTTCGGTTGCTATTTTTGAATAAAATACCACATGCAATAGCAGGTCACCAAGCTCTTCCTTAATGTTATCCCAGCTTTTTTCAGTGATAGCATCAGCCAACTCATACGTTTCTTCAATGGTTTGCTGTCGCAATGTATGAATGGTTTGCTTTTTATCCCACGGGCACTTTACCCTAAGTTCATTTAAAATGGTGACAAGGCCGTTAATATCAATAGGTGCAGGCATGTAGGCTATAAGTTAAACTTTAAAAATAGAAAAAATTGCAAAAGCAATAGTCAAAAATGAAAATAAAAAGAACATGGACAATAAAAATAAAAAATATTTAACGAGAGTTTTAACACGACTTTGTCCGTAAAAAACGCGCATACTTTTATATAGATACACAAAAATAAAAATCGTAATCAGGCCATTGAACAAACTTAATTTTTCAAGTCCACTCGCATGTTGCAGTTGCACAATGCCCATTGAAACCATCATCATAATAAATATAAAAATGTACAGGTGAACGCTGAAGATAGCATGCCCTACATAATAAAATTGTTTTCGTCTGATGTAAAAGAGTTTTAAAATAAACGCAACAAATGGTAAAGAAATAAATAATAATTGAGGGAAGCTATGTAAGAGTTGATTTAAGTAAATCATTTGAAGGTCTGCTTCATTGTCTCCATATTTATCACTAACCTCTAATGATTTTCTAATGACCTTCCTTTTAAGCCATCCATCTTTAACCTCGCCAATCTTAATTAGCGAATCGTATTGTCTCTGGCTTTTGTAATTATTATAATCAAAAAAAACAAATTTTACTTCACCATCTTTTTCGGAAACGCCTGCCGAATCGGCCATTAAGTTTCGATTCAAGTTCATGCGGCTTGAGTCATTGATTGCGCTATCATTTAGTGTTGTCGAAGAATTTTTTGAAATTGTGTTTGAAACTGGTGAAGGCTTTTTCACGCTTTCAAAGTCTTTTTCGGACAAATGATTCAGGGAAAAAAAGAGCAGAAAAAAAATAAATGAAGTAAATAAATACATCCTTATCGGATTGATGTAACTCGCCCGCCTGCCTTTCACGTATTCTTTTGACAGAAACCCCGGCCTTGTCAAAAGACTCTTCATCGTTGTAAAAAACTTTCCGTCAAAATGAGTAATGTCATTGAAGAAATGAACTACAAGATGCCAGAATGATTCTTTGGGTTCAATATTCTCCTGGCCACAATTCTGACAGAACGGGCCCCGCACAATACTTCCGCAATTCAAACAATCTTTTTCTTTGCGACGAAGTAGATGAGACATTAATGGTTATTTTATTTGTTTAATTTCAGGTTAAAAATAATAAACCAACCTTTTACCACAGATTATTGATTTATTTTACACCGAATAATCATTACCAAAATCACAATCTATTTCCTTAATGAAAAATAATATCGCTCTCGTTTTTGTAATCACTTTATCCATTGTGCTTTTTCAGTATGATGTTAATGCTCAATATTATTATAAAGATATTGTAAGCACAGAACAGCTTAATAAAGAATTTTCTATTCTAAAAGCACAACAGTTAAGAACCATAAAACTAAAGAGCTTTGAAGATAACGACGAACCCAGCGAAGGATTTTTTTGTGAGAAGAAAATTAACAAAGACTATTCACAGTCTGAGATGATTTCAAAGTCATATATAACAGGCCAATCGTTGGTTACAACCTCATACAACAAAGATGGACTGGTAGCAAATTCAGTAAATTCTACACCCACTATCACTAACACAACAGAATATTCTTACGACTCTTTAGGAAGGCTAAAACAAATTAAAACCATCACAGCCGCTGATGACAATAGCAGCAAAATCACTGAAACACGCGAATACAGTTATAATATGGAAGGGTGGCCTGAAAAAATGTTGCGTAAAAAAAATAACGTGTTAGTAAGCACCATCAATTTTCTTAATGATGAAAACGGAAATGTTATCGAGGAAAACACGAACGGGAAAAGTAACGACAGAAAATATTTTTATTATTACAATGAAAAACATCAACTCACTGATATTGTACATTACAATGAATTTGCTAAAAAATTATTGCCTGATTACATTTTTGAATACAATGAAAATGGTGTACCAAAACAAATGACTTCCGTCGATGAAAGTGGCAGAAATTATTTTGTTTGGCGGTATGCCTACACCGATAAAATGTTACCGGAAATTCAAAAATGTTATTCGAAAGAGAAAAGACTTTTAGGGACTATTGAATATGAATATCAATAAATTTTTCTAATAAATTAATTGGTAAATATCGAATAGGATAAGAAAGATAGAAATAAAAACTATCATTAACATCGTAACCCTTACCCACAATAATTTTTTTCGAAAACTTCTTGATGCGAGCGTAATTGCAATTACGCACAACACTATTGAGAGAACATGAAGCACCGTCATATTTTGTAACCATCCCGGAAAATAATCTAAAAAATAATCAACCTGCTCCGACCGGCTTAGTCCACTGAAACGCATACCAATCGTACTCCACAAAGCAAAAATAATTAGCGCAGGCAAAAAAACTATCATAGATATTACTGCAGTAGACCGACTGGAAACATGAGATTTGGTTGACATTTCAAAAGATTTTAGTTCGCTTAAAAGTACTCCAAAAAAAGATTGATTGCAAATGAAAATACTTTGAGTTATTCTTCAAAATTATAAAAACATGCGAGTCGGCTTCTTTTAACTTTTCAATAATTTTATTTTTTTTACAGTTGAAAATCAATCTATAATAAATTGATTGAAAAAAAAGTTTTGAAAAAAAATATTTCAAAAAAAATAATGGCATGATTTTAGGCTTTAGGGGTATAGAATTCAAATTAACCCTATCAATTTGAGTTTTTAAGGAAGATTATTTTTAAAACAATTAAATCAAATATCACATGAACACAACAAACGATCCGGTAATAATTACGGAGAAAAAAACATCAAATAATCCAAAGAATTTAATTATTGGTTTGCTGGTTGCTGCCGTTTTAATAATGGGAGGCTTCCTTATTTTTAATAATAATAAGGCAGGCGAAGCAGCTCAAGTGCAACAAAATGAAATTGCAAAAGTAACTACTGAAAAAAGTGACATTCAAAACAGTTTCGATGCATCCCTTGCCAGGCTTGACTCCATGACTACCACCAATGCAGACATGAAAAAACAATTGGCGAATAAAGAAAGCGAAATTTCAAAAACCAAACAAGAAATCCGGTCAATATTAAATAAGAAGAATGCGACTGCAGCAGAACTGAGCAGAGCAAGAACGCTTATTGCGGACCTTAATGGAAAGATTACAGATCTTGAACAACAAGTAGCTACCTTAATGGTGGAGAATGATTCTCTTAAATCAGAAAGAGTTGTTCTAATTGCAGACAAACAAGCGCTTACCCGCAATCTTGATTCCACCATCGTAATAAAAACAGCACTTGAGCAAAAAGTAGATGTAGCGTCAACTTTAAACGCTTCTAACATTTCTATTACTCCGATAAAGATTAAAAATAATGGTAAAGAAAAAGTGAAGACTAATGCAAAAAGCGTTGATAAACTGGTTGTAAGTTTTGATGTAAAAAACCGCATCATTCAATCGGGAACTACTGATCTTTTTGTGATCGTAATAGGTCCTGACGGACAACCTGTAACATCTACAACAGGCTCTGGAACCTTTACTACACGTGAAGATGGCGACAAGGCATTCACTGCTAAATTACCGGTTGACCTTGAAACATCTAAGACAAAAAATGTTGAATTTTCTTTCAAGCCCGGAACCAACTTTCACCAGGGCAGTTACCAAATTAAGATATATCAAAATGGATTCTTAATTGGAGAAGGTAAACGCGAACTAAGGAAAGGTGGTTTGTTCGGATAAAACAAAAATTCTAAATTCAAATACAAATAACCAATATCCCTGAAACCAAAAAGGCCGTTCGGATTAATTTCCGGATGGCTTTTTTTTATTCATTCAAAACATGCATGAACCTTGGTTTTATGGATTAAAAATATTCCTTACTTTCATGATGAAAAGTTGTCATCATGAAAAAACTAATTGCCTGCATCTTTCTATTTACTTCATTCGGTGCGCACGCACAAAAGATCGATAAAACGTTACAAAATAAAATAACCAAGTTGGTCGAAGGTTTTAATGGAGAAGTAGGTGTGTATGTTTATGACCTTACCAGAAATAAAATAGCGGCTGTAAATGCAGACACTATTTATCCTACAGCCAGCATGGTTAAAATTCCCATACTCATAGGTGTTATGCATAAAATAAACGAAGGCCAATTACTATTTCATCAACAGATGACGTACACCGATTCGCTTTTCTATTCCGAAGGAGATGATATGCTGGCATCATTTAAGAGTGGTGAAAAAATAGATCTTGCAAAAGTGCTCATGCTCATGATGAGCACCAGCGATAACGCGGCAAGCTTGTGGCTACAAGGATTGGCAGGAGGAGGCGCAGTGATCAATAATTATATGAATGATCTCGGTCTCAATTCTACAAGGGTTAACAGTCGCACGGAAGGCCGGCGCGATGATTGGAAAATATATGGCTGGGGACAAACTACTCCGAAAGAATTAGCGCTGCTTATGAAGATGATCGTGGAAAATAAAATCATTAATAAAACAATTAGTGAGAGAATGCTTCGGCTGATGGGGCGTCAATACTGGGATGAATATGCGCTCTCACAAATTCCTCCTAATGTATTCGTTGCGGATAAAGGAGGAGCTGTAGATGCAAGCCGCGGAGAGATATTGTATGTGAATGGCGACCATCCTTATATATTCGCAGTTTGTTCCAAAAATAATAAAGACCAAAGTTGGGATTCAAATAATGAAGCATGGGAACTCACAAGAAAATTATCTTCCATGCTATGGAAATATTTTAACCCGAAATCGAAATGGGAACCATCTCCTTTGATAAAATAAATGAGTTAGAAAACATTTTTTATCGCAGAATTTTAAAGGGATTACAAAAAAAATCCTTTAACGAAATTCTCGTTAAAGGATTGTGCGGAAGAGGAGATTCGAACTCCCACGCCCGGTAAAAGGCGCTACCACCTCAAAGTAGTGCGTCTACCAATTTCGCCACCTCCGCTTTGGGGTGCAAATTTAATAAAACCAACCAATTAACCATTATGTATTTAGCATAATTCTAAAAGTGGTGCCCTTAGATATTTCGGTTGTTTTTACATACAATTGTCCCTTGTGATATTGTTCAATAATTCTTTTGCATAAAGACAAGCCCAGGCCCCACCCTCTTTTTTTTGTTGTGAATCCTGGTTTAAAAACTTTACCAAGATTTTGTTTGCTGATACCCCTGCCTGTATCAGTGATATCAACGATTGCATGATTCTGTTGCTGTTTAATACTAATCGTAATTTTCCCCTGTCCGTTCATTGCGTCCAACGCATTCTTTAAAAGATTTTCTATTACCCAATCAAAAAGGGGAGCAGAAATTTTTACTGGAATATTATCAGAAGATTTTTCTACCGAGAAACTAACCTTATCGGTTGCCATACGTTTTATGTAGGTAACCATTTTTTCCACCTGCTCAACAATATTGTGCTCTTCTAATTTTGGAGTGCTACCAATTTTTCCAAACCTGTCACTGATTAGTTTTAGGCGGTTCACATCTCGTTCCATTTCGCCGGAAATTGAGCTTTGGCTATCCTGGTCTTTTAGCATTTCAATCCAACCCTGCAATGAGGAAATAGGAGTGCCGAGTTGATGCGCTGTTTCCTTTGCCATACCGGCCCACACCTGGTTTTGCGTTGATTTATTTCTTACAGACATTGCATAAAAAGTAACAAAAATAAAAAGCGCGACAATCAATAATTGCACAATAGGAAAATACCTGATCTGCTTTAGCAAATTAGAATCCCCATAATAATATTTATCGGCAACGTAGGGATCTTCTTTCAAAATCACTACTATCGGATCGTGTGCAGATTTAAATTCTTTTAGCTTTTTAAGAAGGTATTTCTGGGATGAAATTTGAGTGGTATCCAGGTTGCGTGAATCGATAATACTGTCATTCTCGTTGGTCCAAATAATAGGTATATCATCGTTCTGTTCCTGTATCTGGCTGGCAAGCGTTAAATTAATATCCTGTGGAGATGTGGCAATAAATTTATTGGCTTCAATCCACTGACTAATCTTTTCTCTTTCATCAACTTCTATTTTTTTTGATAAATAATTAGAATAAAAAATAGTTCCCGTAACAATAGAAATTGCTATCACAGCCAGACCCATTCGCAAATTAAAGAGTTGCCTCAACATGGTTAAAGATTGTTATCAAATCTAAAAGGTATCCTTTAAAAATTAAAATCTTTTATGTTTGTGTTTAAATAACAAATTTTTCAGTGACCTCTTTACCTTCTGTAGCGGTTGTAATTTTAAACTGGAATGGGCAATCATACCTTAAAAAGTTTTTGCCGTCAGTGCTTGCGTCGGATTACGAAAACCTAAAAATTATCGTTGCAGACAATGGCTCTACTGATGATTCAATATTTTTTCTCCAACAATATTTTCCGTCGGTAAAAGTATTAATAAACGAAGATAATGAAGGTTTTGCAAAAGGCTATAACACAGCATTAAAGAGCGTTACTGCCGATTATTATGTGATATTGAATAGTGATGTAGCCGTAGAAAAAAACTGGATAGCTCCCATCATATTATTGATGGAGACTGATGAAAAGATAGCAGCCTGCCAACCAAAAATATTATCCTATAAAAATAAAAAATCCTTTGAATATGCGGGTGCAAGTGGAGGATGGATTGACGTTTTAGGATATCCTTTTAATCGCGGCCGTGTGTTTGAATATTGTGAAACCGACGAGGGACAATATAATACTGCAACAGAAATATTTTGGGCAAGCGGTGCCGCACTATTTATTCGCGCCTCTGTTTTTAATAATCTTGGAGGCTTTGATGAATACTTTTTTGCTCACCAGGAAGAGATCGATCTCTGTTGGAGAATAAAACGTTCAGGGTACAAAATCTATGTGGAGCCCACATCCATTGTGTATCACCTGGGCGGAGGAACCTTGCCAATGGGCGATCCCAAAAAAGTTTATTTAAATTTCAGAAATAACCTGGTGATGCTTTATAAAAATCTACCGTTTTTTGAATTATTATGGAAGATTCCTTTGCGCATCCTGTTGGATATTGTGGCTGCGTTTCAATCTCTGCCGCAAGGAAAGTTCAGTACTTTTGATTCGATAGGCCATGCCCATTTATCTTTTTTCAAATGGATTTTTTTAGGAAAACGCGGAGCAAATATTCAAAAAATTAGAATGAAAAAATTAACCGGTGTTTATAAGGGAAGCATCGTGTGGCAATTTTTTATCAGGAAAAAGAAAACATTTTCAGAAATTGTTGATATCAATAAATGAATTTTGAAATCAAACTGTTATTTTTGCCTAGCAAATTAAAAATTATGGACCACGAAGAAGTAATTGATAATAAAGGAAAAGACCTCGGGTATAGTTGGGTGTTAACTTCCAGATTTTTATTCTATTGCCAAATTGCTGTATTTATGGCATTGGTTGCAGGCGGTTGTTATACCATGTACAAGCATCGCTACCAGGGCAAACCCACTGTGGAAGTACCTTCCAACACACAGTACAATCCTCAATACAAATAAAATAAAAATTTTGCTTACATAGATTCAAACCCTATTTTTGCAATCCATTTTTAAGTTCTTATTACATCACTGCGGAAGTAGCTCATTTGGTAGAGCACGACCTTGCCAAGGTCGGGGTGGCCGGTTCGAGCCCGGTCTTCCGCTCATAGAAATTTAAAAGCAGTTTTGAGCTGCTTTTTTTTTGGAAGTTCATTAAGAAAATTAATAAATGTGTTTACCCGGGTGGTGGAACTGGTAGACACGCAGGACTTAAAATCCTGTTCGCAGCAATGCGAGTGACGGTTCAATTCCGTTCCCGGGTACTTTGGTTACTAGATAACCTATTAAATCTCAATACTTTATTGGGATTTTTTTATTTACAGTTGACGTATGGGTTGACGTTTCTTTTAATTATTGTTATCTAATTTATCTAAAGCGTTTTTACTTTTTAAAAAATCTATAACGTAATCATCATACGGAGAAGACAATAATGAGAACTCATTTGAAGCTTCATTTAAAAAGCCTACCTGCCTGATTTCTTGTCTGTTATTACCCTTAGAATCAGTGTAACTTCCGGTAAGGTACACTACTATCGATTTGGCATTACTATAGTCCCCATATAAATAGGATCCGATACTGCCAGCACTCTCTTTCGGGAAGCTACTTTTTTTCGAAAACAATGGGTTTTTAATTACAAAAATGAGGTCTTTAAACATGCCCCCAATATTATTATATGAAATAAGTACGTAGGATTTTAAATTCGTTGCAACTGAGCCGGCTCCCATTGAAGCTATAATTATTTTATACCTTATAGAATCGTTTCTTTTATATTCAATCACTAAACCTGGATAAGCAAATCCTAAGATTGGTGTTTCACTTTCAATTATTGTGGTCTGTCTATTTGCAGAGTCTTTTATAAGTTTACTGAGTTTTACAATTTCATTTTTTGCAGAATCATAACCTAAACTGTATTTACCAATAGCGTTTCCAATGTTGGTTAAAATATCCTTTTTATCTGATTCTCTATCTAAAACTGATTGAGATGAATCTCTTTCGTGCGTCGTTTCTAATTCAGTTTTCAACTCACTTATCTCGTTAGATAATTTTTGTTTTTTAGTTTCCGAAGAACTATTCTCGAATAATGCAAAGGTGAATATTAGTATCCCGATCGCTAACGATTTAAAAAAATCAAAATCAAATATTTCATTGAAATTAAAAGTGTCATGCTTTTTATACAAACGCCACTTTACAAAAATATCTATCAATAGCGGGATAAATCCCAATAATGCAATTCCATTAGTCCAATTTATGAAACTTGCGATTTTTATTATTAATATAGCGTACAAACAGGGCACAAGTAAATATACCGCAAAGGAAGGATATTGAAACTATCGGAAGCAGATAAGTAAATGTGTTCATATTTGAATTGATTTGTAGGCTTTTTAGCCAGTTATTAATATTGTTTACAAAATTATTTTCTAACAAAAAGACACTACCTTTTCTTTCCGCTTAATTTCATTCGCAGTTCATCTAATGATGAACTCAAATCATTTTCAGCTGTGATCGCTGAAGAGGTTATTACGTCTTTGTTTTTACTTTCCACATACGCGGCATATTCCATTCCTGCAAGACCTACTAATACAAAGCCTTTGGGAAATTTTTCAGCAATTGAAGCAAGCAGACTATTAGTTACATTACGCTCCTGGGGAGCGGCTAAATTCTTTTTCTTACTTTTCTTTTGTTTTGTAGAGGTGTTGTATTTGGTCACTACAAATTCGCCATCCTTAATAATGGCATATCCAATCGAGCTTCTTAAATTGCCGGTTTGGTCTGTATAGTTTCCATTATTGCGGGCATTGACTAGAAACTTTTCACCAACAAAAGAAAGTCTTTCAATTATTACCTGGTCAAAGTTTTCGCTAAATTCTGCAAATGACTTTTTTATATCTGCAATTGAAAATTTAGCCTTCAATGATGCTTTCATGGAATAAGGGTTTCATTATCATTTTTACTATTGTCAATACTGTCAAATAATTTTTTAAGATCACCGGTTGCTATAATTTCTGTTCCTTCACAGTTTTCAGGGCAACTCGAAATCATTAAGGCTTCGTGAAAGTTATCAACTTCAATTAGGTTTCCTTTCAACATCTCAATAACTTGTTTGGCCGGACGGGTTCCATCTTTTAGACTTTGAAGTAATTCAATTTTCTTTTTCCGTTCCATTACGCTGTAGTTGAATTAGTTTTAGATACTTTCCTGTTGATTATTCTTAGCTGTTTTAATTCAACAATACTGAGTCCGCTTAAATCATACTTCCTTCGCTTCATGAATTCCGGGAATTCTGAAAGATCGAGTTCGCTTTTATTTATAGCGTTCAAAAGTTTAATCTTTAGTTCTTTTGTTAGAATGATTGTGTTCATGAAATCTTAATTTAATGAGTTCAATATTTTCTTTACAACAGTGTTTAGTTCATAATCTGTCATCTTATCAAAATCACTAGTTAATGATGTTGCCTGTAAAGTCGGTAGGGAAAATTTCAGAAGCTTTTCAAACATTACGATCCTGTCTTTAGGATCCAGAGTTTTCCAGTCCTTTTCAATTTGTTTCCGGTTTTTATTTATGAACTCATTAATCCAGTTCCTTAAATCCGCGGTTGTCTTATTGGTGGCGCCTTTCGGTTTTCCTGCTATGTTTCCACTCTGTCCTTTTTTAAATGGCATTGTATTGTATTGTTATTATCAATAGAATTGAAGTATCTCATCTTTCCTGGCATCTTCATAATTGTATAGAGATAAATTTGCTTTACTGTAAAATTCCATGCCTGCAAAAGTTTTTATGTTTTGCAGGTTCATGGATTGCTTCTTGACAGCCTCAAGAATCTTTATTTTCTGTTGTCTGGTAATACATCTCGTGGACCGGTAAAATCCTTTTGAGTTGTTGTTATCCATTTAAATTATTTTACTAATCTTTCGTAGTCAATGGATAACATGGAAACAGATCCTGTTTGATTGTTTAACTTAAAAAAATAAAATCCAAAACTTTCAGCGTGCAAAATTGGAATTGATGTCTTGTCTTTTACAAATTTTGAAAATTCATTCATGCTGTCAGTGATGGCCTTGTGTTTTTCTAAAAATTCTTTTGCCGCTTCACTGGTAATAAATTTTTTAAAAGTTTCCCTAATCGCATGTTCATTGTCTTTTGAAAGAGTGAGTTGATCATTGGTTATCGACAGGCTATTTATGTGATCGACTCCGGGTAATGTTGCAAATCGCTTTAATTGATTGCCGAATGAATAAACATATTCAGAAGTACCGGCTTTTAATGTCCGTTTAACGATCTCATTAAAGCTTGCAAAACTTTTCTCCATAGATTTGTCTATGCTGCCTATCAATGAGGTTAAATCATTGCTCCGGAGAAGCAGTTGAAGTTCGTTTATGTCTAAAGAATATCCAGTCTCTTTTTTAAATTCAGGTAGTGTTTGATTGATCTTTGAACAAAAATTATTTACTTCTTTTATTGCTTTTTCCTGAAGGTCCAGGTGTTCGTTAACTAATAAAGGATCCATGAGTTTTTATGTTTTAAATTTTAAATAATATTGTTTATGACTGCTTCAATTTCTTCTTTTGTAGGTGGTACTTTTGCCGCCTTGTCAGCCCTTTCTTTTAGAAGTTCAGCAACTTCTTCAATCAAGCTTTCCCTTAGATTTTCGGGAATTAATTCTAAAATTTTTGTTTCCATTTTGTTGTTGTTTTTATTTTTAAAAATTGTTTGTTTACTTTTTATTTTCAGAAATCAAATATTTTAGATAGAATAACTCATTCTTTAATTTCTCATAACCTGCGGAGGAGTCTTTAAAATAAAGTTCAATTACTTGGAGTGCTTTTGTCAATTGAGAATCCCACTTATCCAAATTTTGACCTTCTATAATTTCGGCATGAGCTGTTTGATATAGCTTTTGAATATTCTCTAAATTTTCAATATTTTCTTTATTGGCCGCGTCTAGCATTTTTCCAAAATCTGCAAGCTGTTTCTGAATCGTAAGAAATGTTTTACTGGGTTCCATTTTACTTTATTTAATTTTTATTCCATCGATATCAAATTTTCTCAAATACCCTTCGACGTTAGCAATACGGGAGGTATTATTTTCAATTTTATTGAGCACACTTAATGCGTTTCTTGCAGTTTGTAATTGTTCAAGTGAGGAAATACGGAGCCCCCCAAATTGTCCTGCGAGTAATTCGGCCTGTTGTTCTGTTATTCCTTTAATGGCACCCTTTAAACTATTACCGCCAACACTACCACCCGCCGCCGACAAATCAATGTTGGCTAGCTTAGAAAGTTCATCAAATTCTAAACCTGCGTTTGTTATGATCCCATTTAATTTTGTGCGTAAATTATTTATTTCGGTTTCTGTCAATGTATTGTCACTTTCAGAGGCCGCCGCAAAATCTTCATAAAATTTTTCAATTGGTACCTGAAGAGCTTTGTATTTAAATG
>JBDSHT010000399.1:0-6009 GCA_039918315.1 Ginsengibacter sp.
GTAATTCGAGCATTAGTTCCACATGTTTTTTCATGCTCTGATAAGAAAGTGCTGTGTATTTTTCGGGGTCACTTTTCCGTAAATCATTCGCTTCTTCTAAAGAAATTGTATGAGGAACGTAACCCACCAATGGATCATGCGCTGATGTCTGATCGGTTAAAATATCAATTTGAATCTCACGGTCTTTTATCCTTTGCAACAAGTCCACGGCATTACAATGTACTCCAATGCTCCACGCCTTTCCCTCTTTTCTGGCCTCAAGCGCCTTATCAATTGCTTCATCAATATTATCAATCATTTCATCCAAATACTTTGTGTCCAATCGCTTTTTAATACGCCATTTTTCTACCTCCGCTGCGAGGCAAACACCACCGTTCATGGTTATAGAAAGCGGTTGTGCGCCACCCATTCCGCCAAGTCCGGCGGTAACACTCAGCGTATTTTTTAATGAATTATTAAAATGTTTTTTGGCTATCGCTCCAAATGTTTCATAGGTTCCCTGTACAATTCCCTGGCTTCCGATGTAAATCCACGAGCCCGCAGTCATTTGTCCATACATCATCAAACCCTTTTTTTCCAAGTCATCAAAAACCTCCCAGGTTGCCCATTTAGGAACCAACTGTGAATTGGAAATCAAAACCCGTGGAGCATTTTCATGCGTCTTTAGCATGGCGACAGGTTTGCCGCTTTGTATCAAA
This sequence comes from Ginsengibacter sp., assembly GCA_039918315.1. Classification (GTDB taxonomy): domain Bacteria; phylum Bacteroidota; class Bacteroidia; order Chitinophagales; family Chitinophagaceae; genus Ginsengibacter. The sequence continues at coordinate 699 of JBDSHT010000399.1, forward strand.
AGCGACTCATCATTTTCAAGATCTTTCAAAGCTTTAATAATCAGATCGAGGCTTTCAAAATTTCTGGCAGCTTTTCCTCTTCCACCATAAACAATCAATTCTTCAGGACGCTCTGCTACTTCCGGATCAAGATTATTCAGCAACATTCTTAAGGCCGCTTCCTGGTGCCAACCTTTGCAACTTATCTGATTACCTATAGGTGTTTTATATTTTATCGGATCGTATCTCTGTTCTGTCATATTTTTTAAATTAAAATTAAATATTGGAATCTTCCAGAGAATAATCCCTGATAAACTCAACAGTATTTAGCATATCATCGTGCAATACCCTATCGGAAGTATTGAAAGATATTTTTTCTCTAAAAGCCTTTATGATGTTTTCTAATTTTGGGGATGACTTCAATGGACGGCGAAATTCCAATGCCTGAACAGCGGTTAATAATTCTATCGCTAATATCTTTTCCACATTTTTTACTACACGAAAACATTTCGTAGCAGCGTTTGCTCCCATACTCACATGGTCTTCCTGGTTATTAGATGATGATATGGTATCCACTGATGCAGGCGTACATAATTGTTTGTTCTCGCTGGCTATTCCGGCAGCAGTGTATTGAGGAATCATGAGACCTGAATTAATGCCCGGATCCTTCACCAGGAATAGTGGTAAATTTCTTTGACCACTCAATAATTGAAAAGTTCTTCTTTCAGAAATACTTCCTATTTCCGACATTGCAATCGAAAAAAAATCCAGGCCTAACGCCAATGGTTGCCCATGAAAATTTCCTCCACTTAAAATTAAATCCTCATCAGGGAAAATATTGGGATTATCGGTCACGGAATTTATTTCCTGCAAAAAGGTATTCAATACAAAATCAAAAGTATCTTTTGATGCACCATGCACCTGCGGAATACATCGGAAGGAATACGGATCCTGTACCTGTTCTTTCTTCCTGTTCGCTATCTCACTTCCTGAGAGATATTGGCGAATTTTATCCGCTGTTTTTACCTGCCCATTATGAGGACGTACATGATGGATATACTTATTAAAACAATCTTTATTTCCATCAAACGCATCAAATGAAATTGCCGCGATAGCATCTGCCCACCGTAATAATTTATCAGATTCAATCAAATCATACAAACCATAAGCACTCATAAATTGAGTGCCATTTATCAAGGCAAGACCTTCCTTACTTTGGAGTTCCAAAGGCTTCCATCCCATGCGTTCAAGTGCAACTGCACCAGTCATTTTTTCACCGTTTATTTTCACTTCTCCCAAACCGATTAAAGGAAGGCACAAGTGGCTTAACGGCGCGAGATCACCTGATGCACCCAAAGAACCCTGCGTATAAATTATGGGAAGAACATCGTTATTATACATGTCCATCAACCGTTTTACCACTTCTATTCCGATGCCCGAATGTCCATAACTCAATGATTTTATTTTCAACATAATCATAAGCTTCACTATTTCTTCCGGCACTTCATCTCCCATTCCACATGCATGAGATTTAATTAAATTGTCTTGTAATTTATGAAGCTGGCTTTTGTTGATCCGCACATTTTGCAAAAAACCAAATCCTGTGTTTATACCATAAAAAAGTTCTTCCGAAGTATCCATTTTTTCATCTAAATATTCACGGCATTTTAGAATGGCTTCATGGGCACCATACGTAATAGATATCAGTTGTTTGTATTCGATGAGATGCTTAACCTGCTGAAAAGTGAGCACACTTTTATCAAGAGGTAAATAGTTATAAGTCATGTAAAAAATTATGTCATCAAAAGTAGCAAAAGTTATTTAAGCAATTTGGTGGCGTGGTCAATTCAAGTTTTATAATTCTTTAACATCCGCTTATATTTGTTCCTACAAAAAACTAATAGTTTCGCAATCGCGTATGTTTAAATCCCTCGTTACATTTTTAATCTTTCTTGCATTTCAAAACACTTCTTTTGCGCAGGATACTTTACCAAAAATCACAGTGAATCAATTGGGGAAAAAGGTACTTGTATCCTGGGTAAATCCATATACTTCTGTTACCAATATCAATATCCAACGTTCAGGCGACAGCCTGAAAAACTTTACTACAATAGGAAGTGTGTTGAATGTAAATACACAGTCCAATGGATTTGTAGATGCCAAAGAGTTTATACCAAATGTTCAATATTATCGATTATTTATAAGTTTTGAAGGAGGTTCTTTTATTTTTACGGAGGCTAAACGTCCGGCGCTTGATACCCTACAAGCGATTGTAGATGAAAGTATTTATTCTCAACCTGTGAACACCTGGTTTGTTCCATCAAGACATATTTTTACCGGCAGGGATAATAATATAATTATCACTTTGAAAGATGCTGCTAAACACAAATACAGCCTAAAGTTTTTTGAAGATGACGGAACATTTTTATTTGAGATAAACAGGATAAACGAGAATTACCTCACCCTTGACAAAGTGAATTTTTTACACTCCGGTCTTTTTAGATTTGAGCTTTATGATAATAAGGTGATCGTAGAACGCCACAAGATTTATATTCCAAAAGATGGTAAACCCAGTCCGTCACTCGATAGTAATGGATATGAAGTTAAACCAAAGTGACCCCGAAAACCTGTTCAAACTTTTGCTTTATTTTCAGTTTTACTTCTTCGAAATCTACCTTAAAACCAAGTTCTTTCTCAATGGAGGTTACCTGTTTATTCATGATACCGCATGGAATGATATTGCTAAAATAAGACAAGTCTGTATTGACATTCAGAGCAAACCCATGCATTGTAATCCATCGGCTGCAGCGGATTCCCATTGCACAAATTTTCCTTTCTTTGCCGGGGATACCTGCCTCAATCCAAACACCGGTTTCTCCGATACTACGTACCCCTTTTATTCCATATTCTGCCAGGGTTAATATAATTACTTCTTCGAGTGAGCGAAGGTATTTTCCGATGTCTGTATAAAATTTTTCGAGATCCAAAATAGGATACCCCACGACCTGCTGAAATCCATGAAAAGTAATATCACCTCCCCGGTTGGTTCTAAAAAATTCAATTTCTTTTTCCTCCATTTCAAGTACGCTCACAAGTACATTTTCAATATGCCCGCTTTTGCCCAAAGTATAAACAGGCGGGTGTTCGCAGAAAAGCAAGTGATGCCGTGTGGGCGGAATTTTTTTCTCCTGAACAAAAGAATTTTTGTTTATGGAACTGCCGCCTGATTCTCTCATTTGCAACAAAATTCTCTCAGCAGATTTTATGTCTAAATCGTATTTTACCAACTCTTCCTGGTAGTCCCAGGCTTTCTTATAATGGATAATTCCGAGGTCTTCAAAAATGATATCCTGTTTTTCCAATGCAATGATTTTATTTTGCAAAGATAAATTTGAAATCTGTTAATTGAGTTCGATGATTTTTGAGTACTGTTAAATTAAAGACGGACAACCATTGATTATCTATTTTAGCACTAAAAATGAAGACGTACGGCAGATAGAACGATTAAAGAAAAATTATGATTGACGACGAAATACCAGAAGAGAACGAAGAACTTTTTGAGAGAGAAACTATTCTTTGCGCCAGGAAACAAGAGCCTTTGCGAATTGATAAATTTCTGATGAACCGTATTGAAGGTGCCACCAGGAATAAGATACAGCAAGCGATTGAGGCGGAGAGGGTTTTGGTAAATGATAAACCAGTAAAATCAAATTACAAGATTCGTCCTGATGACAGAATCGTAATTTATCAAACTCATTTACCGGACAGCAGTGAAATTGTTCCTGAAAATATTCCTTTCAATATTGTTTATGAGGATGATGATATTTTGGTAGTTAATAAAGAACCCGGCATGGTCGTGCATCCCGGCAGTGGTAATCCCGGTGGCACATTAGTGAATGCTGTTGCCTATTATTTAAAGCAACAAAACCCAGATATTGACGAAACTGATCTGAATCGTTTTGGGCTTGTACATCGTATAGATAAATTTACTTCCGGTCTGTTAGTAATGGCAAAAACTCCGGCGGCAATGACGCATTTAGCTAAACAATTTTTCGACCATAAAGTGTACAGACGTTATGTGGCTTTGGTTTGGGGCGATTTCGATGATGAAGAAGGCACCGTTATTGCACATGTAGGAAGGCATCAACGATTCAGAAAATTATTTACCGCATACCCCGAAGGAGATTTTGGAAAAGAAGCCATTACTCATTATAAAGTTTTGGAAAGATTCAATTATGTAACATTGGTGGAATGCCGGCTTGAGACCGGGCGCACTCACCAGATTCGTGTTCACATGAAGCACATCGGCCATCCCCTTTTTAATGATAGCACCTACGGAGGCGATCAGATTGTAAAGGGAACTGTTTTTACAAAATATAAACAGTATGTAGATAATTGCTTTGCGCTTTGCCCGCGCCAGGCATTACATGCAAAGGATCTTGGATTTATTCACCCTGTAACCAAAAAGGAAATGAAATTTGAAAGTCCGTTACCCGAAGACATGAGTTCTGTAATTGAAAAATGGAGGAAGTATTCTGTGAACAGAGGAACTTTGTAAGATTATTTTACCGCAGATTGCATTTTGAAAATTTTAAACAACCGTGTTTTATTTTACAAAATCAAATAAAGTCGCAGTGAAAATTCCACGTTCTCTTTTTTTGAAAATTGCTTTCCAATTTCCATTGTAACGCAATAAAGACGGCACTAGCAAGTCGCCCACTTTAGTCATTTGGACTTCCATATCTACTTTAAAATCATACACTCCTGCATCATAACTTAAGGAATAATTGCGGGCCACAATTTCAAAAGTTTTTTCATTGAACCAGGTTGTCATTTCATTTATCACTACTCCGTTTTCCGCACCTTCTTTCACTTTCATAGAAAACACATAACAGGGAACTGAATTAAACTCACGCAGGTCAATACTCATGTCATACTTATCGTTCATCGTTTCATCAAAAATGGGAGTTTTGTTGCTGATGAAAGGAAGACCATTTATTTTTTTCCCGGGATTAAAAAATAACATCTTTAGTTGCTCTTTATGTTTTTCCATTCCACTTAATCCCGAGGTAGAAAATTCACTACCTTTTACAATATTTGTTTCGCCGCAAACAGAATCTTTTGTAAAAAAAAGACCGGCATACATTTGAGCAGTATAGTAATTTAGGCCTCCGTCACTATCATAGAAATCTCCGGTGGTTGTCTCGGTAAGCACTTCCATCTTGCGGCAATTACCGGTTCGGTACTGGCGAATCTTACTTTGTAAAGAAGCCTGCACATTGCCTTTTTTATCCAGCATTCGAATATCATTGATAGAGGTGTAACCCAATAT
>JBDSHT010000400.1:0-9676 GCA_039918315.1 Ginsengibacter sp.
GTTGTAAAACCAATTTGGTTGTTAATTACAAAATGTAAAGTGCCTCCTGTATTATACCCTTTTAAACCGCTCATTTGAAGCACTTCATAGACAATACCCTGACCAGGTAAGGAGGAATCGCCATGGATAAGAATGGGTAATATTTTGTCGTAATTACTATTGTATATTACATCTGCTTTACTTCGTGCAAAGCCTATCACCACCGGATCTACTGCCTCCAGGTGCGATGGATTTGGAGCTAGTTTCAAATGAATTTCCTTGCCGTCAAAAGTTTGCACATCACTGCTAAAGCCCATGTGATACTTCACATCACCGCTTCCCATCGTACTATCTATTTTCGCATTGCCTTCAAATTCTGTAAAAATTTGTTCATAGGTTTTACCCAGAATATTGGCAAGAATATTTAATCTTCCACGATGTGCCATTCCGATAACTACTTCTTCAACTTCATTATCAGCCGCAGTGCTTATAATAGCATCAAGAGCTGCGATAGTACTTTCACCTCCCTCCAGTGAAAATCTTTTCTGACCCACATATTTTGTTTGTAAAAACTTTTCAAACATTACACCTTCATTAAGTTTCTGCAGAATTCTCTTTTTTTGATTCAGTGGAACTGGGTTCAACAAAGTTTTTTCAACGGCATTAATTATCCAATCCACTTTTACAGAATCATTGATATAGGTAAACTGCACCCCGACAGATTCGGTGTAGCATTTTTTTAAATGATCAATAATATTTTTTAAAGAATTTTTTCCAATTCCGGCAAAGTTACCCGCTTCAAAATTTGTATCGAGATCAGCTTCAATTAAACCAAACTGAGCCAAATCAAGGTTAGCACGTCTGTCCTTTCTTTCTCTTATTGGATTGGTTTTAGAAATCAAATGAGCCCTTTTACGATAAGCCTGAATCAACTGGTAAACACCAAATTCCTTGTCAAGGTTTTTCACGCTTATGGTTTCGCTCACTTTCGCAGCTCCATTTTGGCCAGAAAGTGCAAAATCAAATCCTTCAAAAAACTTTCTGAGATCTACATCTATACTTTCCGGATCTTTTTTAAAGTCCGTATATAAATTTTCAATATAAGAAGGATGCGAAGCGGTAACGAAGGAGAAATCTTTCATGGTGAAGGTGAAATTTTGCCATATTTTACCTGAAAAATAGATTTGTCAGGTTTATGAAACTGAATTTATAATGAGCGATTTATAAAAATATTCCTGCAAATATCTGTCTTTTTGTTAAGATAAAATTTCTCTAAAAGGAATCTTGAATAATTTAATAACCCTTAACTTAGAAATGAATTAGCCATAAATTTTCCTGCTTCCAAACCTTAAACATCGGCAAAAAACAATTTTTTCAATATTTTAAAAAATAGCCTTCTTTTTAAAAGTATAACGCTATCTTTGCAGCCCAAAAAATTTATTTAATGGCAAACCATTCAGCAACGAAGAAAAGTGTACGCAGAAGTACTAAAAGAAATGAGCGCAACCGATATCAAGGTAAGACGACCCGTAATGCAATTCGCGATTTTAAGGCATTGGATAGCAAATCCGCTGCTACTGAAAAAATATCTGATATTTCTTCCAAGATAGATAAGTTGGCAAAGCGTGGCATTATTCATAAAAATAAGGCAGCTAACTTAAAAAGTAAACTTACTAAAAGCATTCAGTCTCTCGAAAAATAGAGTTGACGTTATATCTTTTAAAATATTGAGCCCATCATTTTAAATTTTGATGGGATTTTTGTTTTTGTAAATTATCGTATTTACTTCCTGACCTGTATCCAAAGTCCTTGATTTCAATTTTTATTCGGGATCTTATTTCAGGAAAAGCCAAGCTTCGCTGTTATCTGTAAAATCTAAATCTCAAGTGTTTCCTAAAACAGGATAACTTAAAAAGGATTCGTTGTAGTTGATAAAAAGCTTGAAGAATAAATATTAAAACTGCAAATAATAACCTAAGAAATTTATTCGATTTTTTTTACTTTTAATAAGATAAATTCCCTTAATTTTGCACCCCTTAATAACAATTTTAATCACCGATTGCTAAAAACAATCAAAAACAATTTAAATGCAAAATTACGAATTGATGGTGATTTTTACCCCAGTTCTCTCTGAAGAGGAATACAAAGCCGCTCAGAAAAAATTTACTTCGTTTCTTACTGAAAACGGAGGAGAAGTTGTGCACGAAAATGCATGGGGACTAAAATCACTGGCGTACCCAATCCAGAAAAAAACTACCGGTTTATACTGGGTTCTGGAATACAAGGCGTCAACCGACTTCAATGAAAAGCTGAAGACTCAGCTTTTGCGTGACGAATCAGTTATCCGTCACATGTACACTGTACTTGACAAATACGCCGTTGAATACAATACTAAAAAAAGAAAAGGCGTACCAACTGGAAATGTAAAAGCGGAGGTATCAAATGGCTAAACCAAACGAGATTAAGTACTTGACAGCTATAAAAGCTGAAAAACGCCCAAAAAAATATTGCCGTTTCAAGAAATTAGGTATTAGATATATCGATTACAAGGACGGAGATTTTTTAAAGAAATTTTTGAATGAGCAAGGTAAATTACTACCTCGCCGTATCACAGGAAATTCCTTAAAATTTCAACGTAAAGTAAGTGAAGCCGTAAAAAAGGCACGCCAAATGGCAATTCTGCCTTACGTTACAGATCTAATGAAATAAAATTTTTAACCACCCTAATCCAACAAAAGGAGGAGAAAGTCCCGAAAGCTTTCGGGATTGGGTAAAAATGCAAATAAAATGCAGGTAATATTAATACAAGATGTCAACAATTTGGGCGGTGCTCACGAGTTGGTAACAGTAAAAGATGGCTACGGCCGCAATTTTTTAATCCCACATAAGCTTGCCGTGGAAGCTAACTCATCCAACTTAAAGCAACTGGAAGAGCGTAGAAAACAGATAGCTAAAAAAGAAGAAAAACTTCTTGCTGAAATTAATAGTGTAATCAACGTTTTACAAGATGGCGCTCTTAAAATTGGAGCCAAAACCGGAACAAGCGGTAAAATCTTTGGAAGCGTAACTTCTGTTCAAATAGCAAGAGCTATACGCGAGCAAAAAGGTTACGAAATCGATCGTCGCAAAATCGCGATTATTGATGAAGTAAAAGAATTAGGAACTTATAAAGCCAAAATCGACTTCGGAAAAGGTCATGAGACTGAAGTAGAATTTGAGGTTGTGGCTGAATAATTTAATGCACTTTTAATCTAATAAAAAGCCCTGCCAGATGCAGGGTTTTTTATTAGAGGAACATTAGCAAATCCTGGATAAAAAATAAATAATAATAATTACGTAATTTGAAAGAAAAGGTTACCTTTAATCTTTATTAATGGGTTTAGTCTGTTTTTCTTTTAGCTGATGTATTACTTATTCGAGGTTTCTTCAGTTCATTGTAGCTACTAATTTCATTAATTGTTACAAAATTTATTAAAAAAAAAGTTTTTACAATGAACATTTATGTAGGCAATCTTAGTTGGTCAATGACTGATGACGATTTAAGCGGCTTATTCAGCCAGTATGGTACTGTTACAAGTGCAAAAATTCTTAAAGAAAAAAACACCGGTCGTAGTAAAGGATTCGGTTTCGTAGAAATGGAAGATGATGAAGCAGCAAAAACTGCCATCGCTACTTTAAACGAAAGTGAAGTTCAAGGTCGGAAGTTAATCGTAAACGAATCTCAACCACGTCCTGAAGGCGGCGGCTACAAGAAAAGTGGCGGCGGTGGTGGCTACGGCGGCGGTAGAAGCAGCGGCGGCGGATACGGCGGCGGCGGTGGCGGTAGAAGCAGCGGCGGTGGTTATGGAAGTGGCGGCGGTGGCGGCTACAAGAAGAGTGGCGGCGGTGGATACGGTGGCGGCAGCAGAAGTGGCGGCGGCGGCGGATATAACAAAGATTATTGATTTTGAATTAATACAAATAACAAAAAACCTTCTTATTTCAAGATAAGAAGGTTTTTTTGTTGCTGGGATTTATTCTTTAATTGAATTTAAAAATCTTGTTTTGCAGGATTGTGTTTTTGAATTTAGCTCGTATTACATACATGCCTGGCGCAATTGCTCCGACATTCTCAAATTTCACGACAGAATTTCCGGCATTTAAACTTAGGGTTTTCTTACCGACAATTTTGCCATAGACATCACATAAGTTTAACTCCACATCCCCTGATTCTGGTAAAGACACGTTGACTGACACAATGCTTTGAAATGGGTTAACTGTCGATATTTTAAATGAATTATTCTTGTTGTGCAGAATAACGATTTTGGAATATTTAAACTCCTCTAAATTATTTCCTACCAATTTTAGCCGATAATACACGATACTTTCATCGGGCTTTGCATCCGTAAAAGTGTAATCCTGAGTCTTGCTCGGCAAATAATTTTTAGATCCAATTTTATAAAAATTGGTACCATCGTTGCTTCTCTCCACTTCAAAAAAGCTGGTATATTCGTCTCCAGTATATTGCCATTTTAAACTAGATCGCTCATTTATCAATTGCCCATTAAAACTTAGAAACTCAGGTTCTAGTACTGTACAGTTAACATTATAAACTTTTAAAAATACTTTTTGACTATTATTTACTGAACACTTGCTATCTAGCAAATTAGCCGGTGTCGTCGCTACTTTAAGTCGATAGAAATTGCCACTATCAGCTGCGGCAGCATTCAAAAGGGTATCCACAACATACTCCCATAATCCATTTTTTAAGATTGGAACTTTTGTTCCACAAACACCAGTTCCTAACCATGTAACACCCCCATTAATACTTTTCTCCCAGCAGTAGTTTACATAGTTATTGAAGTAACTTCTAACAGTATCTCGCAGATGGACCATACTACCTGCACATACTTTTGCCGTATCACCGGGATTCATGATTAAGTTAGGGTAACAGGTTGCCAATTTAATATCATCCAAAACCCAGTCATTACCACCGCCACCTGGCGCATTATTTTTAATAGTGATTCTAAAACTTGTTTCTGAAGCTCCTGTTTTGTAAATAAAGCCTCTTTTTACCCATCCTCTTGGATCGTATGGTATATTCCCTGAAGTAAAATAATCTACATCATTGATGGTAAATGCCAGGTTAGGCTGCACCCCGGGTGTATTAGGGGAAATGCCATTTGAATCTATACTACATCTACTACAAATATTTCGAATCCAGGCTGAAAATTCATAGTAGGTATTCGGACATACATCCTTAATTGTATCACGATATACTTCTCCTGTTGGGTAGGCAGAATTTACCACCAACATATAACCTCCATTAGAGCCTGCTGCAGCGGGGGGATTACCGGCGATTGGGTCTGTCGATCCCGTATGGTCTCCAAGAATATCCCAAACTGCAAATACCCGTGCCGGATTTGGTTTGTATGGCCCAGTATCATCGGTAGTTCCATTGCCACTGGTATTATTAGCTATGGAATAATATCCATCACCTGGCGCAGATGCGCCTAAATTAATTTTAGTATAACCAGGCACCGTAGCACCTAGTGCACGGTTCTGAATAGTTCCGGTTCCAAAATCACTCTCTGCTGTAAATGTGCTACTTGAAAAATTAGAACATAGACCCTTGTTTTGTATGACTTTTATTCCAGCATAATTAAACCTAAAATTCTTTTTATAGGTCGTACCTGATTTTACTGAATCATAATAAAAATTTCCAGTAAGATTTATTATATCATCAAAATTAGCAGTTACTAATAATCTGTAAGCCACTACAAATAATGTTTTTCCATAAAACTTAGGTTTATCAGTCCCAGAGGTTACAGTTCCCCCGCCTGTATTTAAACCAAAACCGGCAGTTGTAGCGAAAGAAGTACCCACACCTAAATTAACCCTAAGCCTTGGTTGACCCGAAGAAATATAAATGCCATTATCGTCCCCACTGGCGTCTGTGTATGGTCCTCTAAAAGTCAGACCTTCATTTGTAATAATTTTGAGCGAACCCGAAACAAATTGTGTTCCTGTCCGAATCGTATCCACATAATAAAAGTTACTGGTATTGACCTCTACTTTCACCAATGCCCTCACCTCTATAATATCTCCCTGTTCAAGAGTGCCGCCGCCATTATTGCGGGTAACATTTTGATAAGTGTAGCTAAAAATATTTTGTGCAGAAAGACAAGAGGGAATAATCCCGAGCAAAGAGCAAATTAAGAATCTGTTTCTAAGTATGGTTTTAGCCAGAGTTTTTTTTACAGTTGAATAAAGTACTCCATTATACTTTATAACACAAGCAGCGTAAAATTTTACCATAATGAAAAAATTATTTATAAAAAACTCAGCTTCAGTTTATTAAAACGTAATGATGGGTAGTTTATTATTATGTGGAAATGAAAATTAAACCTTTGGGTATGAAATAATTTTTAGAGTTCATCGTTTCTTTTAACACCTCATATAGAAATTTTACAAATCCACTATGAAAAAGAAATTACTTATCTATTTTACTGGACTGGTATTAATATCTACAACGACTTTTGGCCAGAACGAGCCTTTCACTATGAAAATTGTTAACTCTGGTTACCAATTAAATTCTGCATGGGAACTAATTTACGGACCTGACGATTCATTGTGGGTAACAGAAAATAAAGATTATAAAGTAAGCAAAATCAACCCTAATAATGGCGGTAAAAGGGAAATACTTAATCTTAGTACTGTTCCGTCGGGATTTACCACATTTCCGCAGGGAGGTCTAATGGGTATGGCATTGCATCCCACACTCTATAGTGAATGGCCAAACCCATCTAAACCATGGGTTTATCTTGCTTATGTGTACAAGTTTGACGGTTGCCTAAAAACTAAAGTAGGAAACTTGGATAGTGGTTGCTTTTATAAAACAAAAATTGTTAGGTATGAATATGACGCAGCTACAAAAAAACTAATAAATGAACAGGTTATTATTCAAAATTTAAACGGGAGTTCAGACCATAATTCCGGAAGATTAGTTATTGGAAAAGTAGGTACTACTTCTTATCTTTTCTACACTATTGGTGATATGGGAACGGGTCAGTTTAAAAACTTAAAAAGAACAAACCGTGCCCAATTGCGCGACACCCTGGAAGGAAAAGTCCTCCGCTTTAATCTTGATGCTATAGGAAATGCTAATGACGTTCAAAGTTGGATCCCTACTGATAATCCATTCACCGATGGCAGTGCAAATAAAACTGCAGTATGGAGCTGGGGGCATAGAAATGCACAAGGACTTGCATTTGGAAGCAATGGAATTTTATACAGCAGCGAACAGCAGGATATGAGCGATGATGAAGTGAATGTGATTGAGAATGCACGTAATTATGGCTGGCCTTTAGCTTCGGGCTATTGCGATGGAAACTATAATGGTTTAACTCTCGCTGGTCTGCCTGTAGTAAGCGAACAGCTAGATTCTATTAACAAATCTCTCAAATCACCGATATATACATTATACACTTCAGCAAATCCTGCTGCCTTAATCGGAAAAAGTAATTCTCTCTGGCCAACCGTAGCCTGCTCCAGTATTGATGTGTATGAGAAAAACATAATTCCTAATTGGAACCGTTCTTTATTAGTTCCTTCTTTAAAAGCAGGATTGATACAAAAGTTGAAACTGGATGCTGCCGGTACAAAAGTCATTGATATGGTAAGTATAACGGCCATGGATAAATCCGGCTCCATTCGTTACAGGGACATTTGCATTTCTCCTGATGGTTTAAAAATTTATGCATCTTGCGACATGTCATCCCAATCTGCTACTTATAAAGGAAAGATTGTAGAATTTACATACACCGGCGCAGTTCTGGCAATTAACGATACCCTAAATAAATATGTAAAAAATAAAACTCTGGAAATTTTTCCAAACCCGGCAAGTAGTATTATTTATGTAAAAAGTGTTAGCAATACTACCAAGCCTTTGCACTATTCAATTTACGACCTTACGGGTAAAATATTGATCAGTGGCAGAAGTAATAACGATCAGTTTTCTGTAAACGTTGAATCTCTTGCATCAGGATTATATGTATTCAAATTGTACAATGCTTATAACATTTTAGTCAATACTGAAAAAATAATTATTCAATAAATATTTATAGAGTAGCTTTTTGTAACAATTTTTTAAAAATAGATTTACTAATTTCGGCAGCATCACGTGTGACAACGTTAATTAAAATCCGATGCTGCAAGGAAAAAAATTTATCACTCTTGTAATCTCATTATCTCTTTACTTTAATGGTTTTGCACAATACGAGGCACCACTCTATACTCGCTACACTACTGGTGTTGCGCGATCTAAAATGCATGAGCGGGTTATTAAAAATACGATCACAAATAATTTCTCGTATTCAATCTCGGATAGTACAGAAGAATATTGGATGGATGCATTAAATGCCATACAGGTTTTTAATTTTAAAACACCGTTTACACAACAAAGAATAGACCTCGCATTTGATAGTATCAATTCCCGGAGTTCATCATTTCAACGAGCGTTAATCGAGGCCGCCTATTCTCTTTATCCTGAGAAATATGAGACATCAATTTTGGCCTTTTTACCAAAAACAAATGACCCAAGAATATTTGCTATTGGAGCAGAATATTTGCTTCACAACAAAAATGGAAATGGTTTAAAGAAACAACTTCATTCAATATTGATCGATAAATTCAGAGACTCTGCTTTATTGAATCCTACTATACTTTTATTAGAAAAGCGCCTCGTATCTCCCCCACAAAATAATTTTAAATCAGCGGATATTATGCAAGAATTACTGAGTAAAAATTTTTTACCTGGTAAAATTGTTATGTACAGTTTTCAAAGAAAAAACAGGGACTATCCAGGCTTGGTAATCATTCGAAAACCAAATGGAGACATTGTAAAAGATTCTCTGCAAAATATTTTTACCGTTCCTCAGTTGGCCAGAAGTATTACCAATCTTCCGTTTTATTTAAGAAATGGAAACACTCCGCAGGGGATTTTCAGAATGTTCGGGTTTGGTGTTTCGCAAAGCAATTTTATTGGGCCTACAGCAAATGTTCAAATGGGAATGCCCGTGGAACTAAGCAAGAAAACATTTTTTAGTGATGATTCCATTTGGGATTCTGTTTGGACGCTGGAAGATTATCAAAATCTATTACCGAAAAAACTAAAAAATTATGCGCCCCTTTATGAGACATACTATGCGGGCTTAACAGGCCGAAATGAAATCATTGCGCATGGAACTACTATCGATCCGGAATTGTATGCCGGCCAATCTTACTTTCCGCTCACACCCACTATGGGTTGCCTGTGCACAAAAGAAATATGGGACGGAATTAGAAAAGAAAGCGATCAACAAAAATTAGTGAATGGCTTACTTTGGGCAGGCGGAGCCGAGGGCTATGTTGTGGTTTTGGATATCGATGATAAAAATGCTCCAGTTAAGTTAAAAGATATATTGCCCTACCTTCAATAAGTTACATCGTTTAATGGAAGGATTTTTGCAGAGTGCTTTCCTATATTTCAACTAAACATTTCTTGTATGTCCCCTCTTGCTGAAAGGCTAAGGCCAAAAACATTGGACGAACTAATTGGCCAGGAACACCTCACCGGAAAGGGAAGTATTTTACGAACGGCCATTGAGAATCACAAAATACCTTCCATGATTTTATGGGGTCCGCCTGGTGTGGGAAAGACTACGATTGCAAATATTAT
>JBDSHT010000401.1:0-9025 GCA_039918315.1 Ginsengibacter sp.
CAATTGATGATGTAAAAATAAGATCCTCCCCAAAAGAAATCCCATTGCATATTAGCAAGTCCATAACCCGCAGTGGACAAAGGAGGCATACATGCAGTAGCAACTGCAACCCCCGCCAGCACCTTCATTCCACTGATGCGAGTGAGCCCGATAAACGCAGCAAGGCCTCCAAAAAATGCCAATAAAATATCATAAATAGTTGCATGACTAAATGCAGTGAGTGCTTCCGTAGCTTCGGAAAATGGAGTTACTTTAAAATAAAGTGTAGAGGCCGCAAGGCTGACGAAAAACGCGAGCACCCAATTTTTCATACAACGTTTAAACATCGGCCAGTTATTGGTAGAAAGGCTAAAACCCATACCCAGCACGGGGGCCATTAGCGGAGACATTAACATGGCACCAATAATCGCATACGATGAATTCATATTCAGCCCCACACATGCCAACACCATCGTGAATACAAGTAACCATAAATTGGCACCTTTAAAACTTACTTCTCTTAAAATTTCATCACGGGTTACCTCTTCTGATTCTTCTCTATTGATGCGCCAGAATGTACGCAGGTATCTTTTTACTAAGGGTAAATTAAACGGCATAATGATGAATTGAAAGAATAAAACTCCTCGAAAAATTTACCCCTCATCAAAAAATTATGAGTTGGCATTTTTAATTTTTCGCTGTGCTAAAAATAAGCCAACCAACACGAAAAACACTCCGATAATTGTATATATGCTTATGGGATCACCCAACATAGGCACGGCAATGGCAAAACCAAAAACAGGACATAAAAATAGCCACAGCCCTGCCTTTATGGTATTGGTTTTTAAAAGCCATAACCAAAGTTGAACCGCTACTATTGACACTGGCAAAGCGAGCCATAAAGTAGCCGACCAATAGGTTGCATTAAAATGATTTTTCGAAGAGTCGTAGGTCAGGGCAGTCATCGGTAAAAGTAAAAGCCCACCAAGTAAAGTTTGCCATCCATTGATGGTAAGTAATTTAAGTCCGCCCCAATTTTTACTTGAAAAATAAATGGCTCCCACCGAATAAGACATCATTCCAAATAACAATAAAAAAAGCCCGGGAGTTGTCACGGTGGCATCTTCCATCAACGGCCATGCAACAATGAAAACGCCCGCTGTGCCCAATATCAGAGCAATTAAAACATTAGCTTTTAATTTTTGTCTTAAAAAAACAACAGCAAAAAAACTAATGAAGACAGGATTGGTAGCGATAGACAAAGAGCCAATACCTGCAGTTACTTCCTGCATGGCAATTACATAACAACCCAGGTAAATTGTGATATTAAGGAGACCATAAATAATGATCTGTTTCCATTCTTTTCCTTTTGGGAGTTTGTATTTAAAAACGAGATGGGCAAAAAACAACATCACTATTCCGGCTACCGCAAATCGTACCTGCGCAATTACTAAAGGCTGTGCTGCCTGAAGCCCAATTTTTGTTGCTGTGGAAGCAGACGCCCACAATACTGCAAACGCAAGTCCGGTGCCTATCCATTTATATCCGCTTTTAATAGGTGTGGTTTTTTAATGTAAAAAATTGAGTGAGCGAAACTAATATGAAAAACTGAAAATGAAAAAATTTGAGTTTTTGGAAACCCTATAAAAAGTTTCGACGTAAATAGTTTTTGAAACATCGAAAAAAAATTGAAGAAAATCAAACAACATTTAAAATAAATAATCGTTTTTAAATAGTTGCAACCGGGTTATATTTTTCATTAACAAAAAATTATAGCGAACATCATTTACTTTTTTTTTGCTGACGATGTCTTTAAAACAGATAACCGGTTGGCTATCGAAAAATAAAAATTATGGAAACAAAAATTATCTGCCAGGAAGTGCTCATCATGCACCACAGCCGTTTTTTTTCCAAAGAACTGGAAGATAGAAACGGAGAAGAAGAAAGCCGAAAACTATCGCCCACTGAACGCTTAGCAGAGGCGTGTTGGAATGGATTAATCAGTGAAATCTTACCAGAAATCGTGTCGCCACTTTCTCTCACCGGAGTTAATGAAGCGGACGAATTTCTAGAGCTTCGATTCAACGAGCCTGACCAAATTCCCGAAAAAGAATTTTCTTTGAATCCTTACGCATTCATGCTTACCACCCATTATAATTAGAACTATTTTTTCACCACCTGTAGATAGTCTTGCCAATTGGTAAGGCTTTTTTTTTAATAGTACCTTTGGCTGAAACACCTTAGGTTAATGAAAAAAATTCCGATATCAATCCTGGAGTTGGCTACTATATTGGAAGGAAAACCGATCGAACACACGTTCAAAAACAGCCTTGAACTGGCGCAGAAAGCAGAGCAATGGGGATATAAAAGATTCTGGCTCGCGGAACACCACAACATGGTGAGTGTGGCAAGTTCTGCCACTTCTATTTTAATCGGATATATTGCCGCAGGTACGGAAAAAATTCGCGTGGGTTCAGGTGGAATCATGCTTCCTAATCATGCACCATTAATAATTGCAGAACAGTTTGGCACCCTGGGAACTTTGTATCCTAACCGAATTGACCTTGGGCTGGGACGTGCGCCAGGCACAGATCCGCTGACTGCCCGGGCTTTGAGAAGAGATTTGCTACAAGCAGGAAATATATTTCCATCGCAGGTTACAGAACTACTCAACTATCTTTCTACCGAGAACCATACTTCCTCTGTAAGAGCTGTGCCGGGCGAAGGTGTAAACGTCCCGGTTTGGATATTGGGCTCTAGTACAGACAGTGCTTATCTTGCTGCCGCTTACGGTTTGCCCTATGCATTTGCGAGTCACTTTGCACCTTCCCAATTGCAGATTGCATTACAAATTTACCGTCAAAATTTTAAGCCTTCTGTATATATATCGGAACCCTACACAATGGCCGCGATCAATGTAGTTGCTGCTGATACGGATGAGAAGGCCAATGAAATCTCCACCTCATTTAAATTATTAGCTACCGGCATTATCAGCGGAAACCGAAAGCCAATGCAGCCTCCGGTGAAAAGCATGGACGGACTTTGGTCTGAATATGAAGAAGCCGCCGTCGGGCAAATGATGACCTATTCATTTATTGGAAGTGCCGCAACCATACAACCACGCATACACGATTTTATAGAAAAAACCGCTGTTGATGAATTAATGATTGTCGGACACATTTATGAACAGAAGGCCCGGTTGAGATCATTTGAAATAGTTTCAACGATGCTATCCGACGAAAAATGATCGAATAAAAAATGAATTAATTTCAATCTTTTTTAAAGGATATATTTGGTAAAAATTAATTTTTTACATCGTACTTCGTATAGTACTTACGAAAATACTTTGTTTCTTTTGAATAGATAAAAAATGAAATACTACATCATATCAGGAGAAGCATCGGGAGATTTACATGGCAGCAACCTCATCAATGAAATACAAAATCTTGACGGACATGCCGATATCCGGTGCTGGGGCGGCGATAAAATGCAGGCGACAGGAGCTACGCTGGTAAAGCATTACAGGGATTTAGCATTTATGGGTTTTTTAGAAGTTGTAAAAAATCTTCCTGCTATTTTAAAAAATTTAAAATTTTGTAAAGAAGATATCACGGGGTTCCAGCCCGATATTGTAATATTTATTGACTACCCCGGATTTAATCTACGCATGACTAAATGGGCAAAGCAAAATAATTTTAAAACAGTTTTCTATATTTCTCCGCAGGTGTGGGCATGGAAAGAAAGCCGCGTGAAAGCGATCAAAAGATTTGTAGATAAAATGATTGTGATTCTTCCATTTGAAAAAGAATTTTACTCAAAATGGAATTACGATGTAGAATATGTTGGACATCCGTTGGTAAAAGTAGTTGCCGATTATAAAGAAGACCATCCTTTACTGAGGCATATCGATAATATCATTGCCTTGTTGCCCGGCAGCAGGATGCAGGAAATTCGAATGAAGCTTCCCATCATGCTGGAGGCTACCAAAAACTTTCCCAAATATGATTTTGTAATTGCAAAAGCCCCTTCCATTCCTGATGATTTTTATGCTGAGTTTGTAACCGGACACCCTAATGTGAGAACGGTAATAAACGGCACCTATTCTATTCTGATGCAAAGTACAGCGGCTTTGGTTACTTCCGGAACCGCTACTTTAGAAACTGCTTTATTCAATGTGCCGGAAATTGTTTGTTACAAGGCAAGCAACATTTCTTACGAGATCGGACGGAGACTTATAAAACTCAAATTCATTTGCCTCGTGAACCTGATCATGAATAAGGAAGTGGTAAAAGAGTTGATACAACAGGATTTGACTGCTGAAAACATTACCGAAGAACTAAAATTGATTTTAGAAAATTCTAAGAAAAGAGAGGAGATAAAGCAAAATTATCGAGAACTAAAAACGTTGCTTTCAAAAGGTGGAGATGCATCATTGAATGCGGCAAAAATTATCGTGAATCTTATAAAATAAAACGTGCTATTGCCGCATAATCCATTGAACAATGATTATGATAATAGCGGTGAGAAAAAGTAAAATGGAAAGCCTGTTGATAAAATGCATGTAACCGATCCATTTCGATGTAGGAGCATTCGGATCTTTTTTTACTATCCATAAATATTCTCCTATTTGCCTCCATACACCCATAATTAAAATTTTATTTGCACAGCAAAAATAATGCTTAATGGGCTAAGGGCTTTCAAAATCTACAGTAAAAAGCTAGGAAGCTTTCTCCAATAAATTTGGTGGTTCCATATTTAATTTACCGTTGTATTTAGCGCCCAGTTCGATTTCAAGAGAATCAGTAAAAATATCGCCAACGACAAATCCGGATTTCTTAATTTCCAATTGAGTGGCTTTTACATTTCCTTTGACGGTGCCATAAATGATAGCAGATTTTGTAAAAATATCTCCTTCCACTACACCATTCGTTCCCAGTATTACTCCCCCTTCCACTTTTACATTACCTATAATTTTTCCTTCAATTCTGATGATTGAAGATCCTGATAATTCACCAGTGAATGTGTATCCTTCGCCAATGATGGTGGAAATTTCCTGTTGATTAATTTCAAGCGGTTTTTCTTTTTGATTTTTTTTAAACATAATTAATTTAGGGTTAAAAATGATTGAGGATTGATTCTGTCGCCATTTCTATGAACTTCATAATGAAGGTGAGGACCGGTAGAACGTCCTGTGGAACCTATGTTTCCAATCTGTTGACCGATGTCAACTTGCTGCCCTACCTGCACTTTTATTTTTGATAAATGACCATACAAAGTTTCAAATCCATTTGCATGTTTTAAGATGATGCAATTTCCATAACCTCCCCTTAATCCTGCGAATTCTACTTTTCCTTTAGCCATAGATTTTACGGGAGCACCGCTCGGACCTTTAATGTCAAGGCCTTTATGTGTTTCTACTCCTACTCCACTAAACGGATTTTCACGGTGACCAAAAGTAGAAGTTATATTTCCGGGGTAAGGATAACCCAAAGGTGTGTACGAAATATTATAATTGATCTTTTTTAAGTACGTTTCATAAAACGAAATAATTTCTTCCGGCGATTCAATATCGCTGTCAGATTCACCACCCATAGGCTCGGTAGAAACTGCCTTGATTCCCCGTGCTTTTAAAAAACCATTCAACGTTTCGAGTTCTTTATCTATAGTTGTGAATTTCTCACGCATGGACGAAGTATCCACCTTTGCTATCATGATGTGCATGGAATGTATCTTTTTGGTAAGCATCGCCTGCACTTCGAATTGTTTAAATCTATCAGAAGCCAGGTATGCAATGGCCGTAATGCATGTCGCAAAAACCAATCCTATATAAACAAGGTAACTTTTCCAATTCGAAATTAATCTACTTGAAACCTGTATGGGGCGTATGGCCTGTTGATTCTTACTGACGAACAGGATCGTGGTTTTGTCATTAGTTCTCTTCATTATTCCGGTTGATTAATTCTTTTTAAATGAGTTTCTTTTCAAACCTGGGGATAATCAAATTGAATACAAGGATTCGGATTATACTTCTTTGGATCTAATTAAAAACGCAGTTTTAGACAAATAATTGCCTGCTATTTTTTAGAAATTTCGAGGCACCGTAATATCACCCGGAGATGGGTAATTAAGCCAGATTTAAAGAAAGCAACAAGGGAAATATTTCGAAATAACAGAAGGGATTTTTACCCAAGTGCCTGGGTTTTAATACGAAGTTTACACTTGAAGAAACTATTCGCAGCCTCACTTGAACAAGACATTTTTATAATTTCAGAAATTTTTCATGGAGTTGCAATACCTGGGGAATTAGTAATTGGCGTTCATCATTAATGATAACGTATTTACAAAGGCTCATCTTTTTTTCTTCGTCCATCTGGCGATCCATTCTTGCTTTTATCATTTCATGCGAAACGCCATCCCGCTTTGCCGCACGCTCAATTCGCAAAGTTTCCGGAGATTGTACACCAATAACAAAATCAAGATTTTTATCGGAACCGCTTTCAAAAATAATAGCCGCTTCCTTTATGACGTAAGGACTATTCTGCTCACGCATCCATCGTACCGCATCACGAATGGTTACCGGATGTACAAGTGAATTCAAAAGAGCTAATTTTTTAGCATCATTAAAAACCTGGTTTGCAAGAAATGAACGATTCAAAATATTATTTTGAAAAGCCATTTCACCAAAACTTTCCCTGATACTTTGTTGTAATTCCACATCTTCCAACATGAGCCTTTTTGCTTCGGTATCTGCATTGTAAACAGGTATGCCTAACGATTGAAAGATGCGGGCAACGGTGCTTTTACCACTTCCCATGTTACCTGTAAGTCCTATGCGTAGCATGTATAAATATTGATGAATATGGGAGCTAAATTGGCAAAAAAAAACGAGATATGATACATTAAATATCACATCCCGCATTATAAAAATTCTGTTTTTTTTATTTAATAGGAGCCGGAACTTTATTGACGTTAGCTGTCATTTCCATGCTCACGGCACTTTTTTCCATTTTTAAATAAGATCCGGGATTCACTTCAAGAAGGAACGTCCCATCTTCGTTGACTTTGTTCACAGTACCATGAATACCAGCGATAGTTACGATCTTATCACCTTTTTGTAAACCAGTCATAAACTGTTTTTGCAGTTTTGCTTTTTTGGCCTGTGGCCTGATCATAAAAAGCCAGAACACAAGAATCATTAATCCTAAAAATATAAATTGAAAACCTCCGCCGCTTTTTCCACCTTCGCCTAACATTAAAAAAATTGCTAAATTCATATCACTTGTTTTGTTTTGCCGGATTACCAGCGGTTAATAAAAATTATTATTGTTTTTGTTTTACTTCGCCTATGAGTAGAAGAGTTGGAAATGCCGGGCTGGCATTAGAAACTACATCCACCGATTTGTGTACAGGGCCTACTCTTCCAGTGCTGTTGAAAACTACTTTTAAAAATCCTGTTTCCCCTGGAAGAATAGGATGCTCAGGCTTTTCAGGAACAGTGCAACCACAACTTGCCGTTGCCGAAGAAACCACTAATGGCTTACTGCCCGTGTTTTTAAAGCGATAACTAAATACTACATTCTCTCCATCAGTAACCGATCCAAAATCATAGACGGAATCTATCATTTGAACAGAAGTATTTTCAACAATACTTGCACTGCCGGTAGCGGAATTTTGCATTTTTGCCACCTTGTCCGGGTTTCTGATATTGCATGAAAATAAAATCCCTGATGCTAATATCCCGATCATCCATTTTTTCATAGCCCAATTTTTTTTAATTACTATAATGTGCTGTTTTTAAAATTCTTCTTGTGAATTTTATCCTGCGATAATAATTCTTTATGAATAGAATCCAGAATTCCATTGATAAAATGACCGCTTTGTTCTGTGCTGTATTCCTTCGCAAGATCAATGTATTCATTGATTGTGACCTTTGTAGGAATCGTTTCAAAATACAACAATTCTACCACTCCCATCTTCATCAAAATCATATCCAACGCCGCAATCCTTTCACTATCCCAATTTTTTAATTTAGGTTTTATAATGTCAAGGCAGTATTCATTTTTCGAAAGCACACTTTCTAAAAGATCAATAGCGAAAGTCATTTTTTCAGCACCTACCAACTCGCCAAAGTTAAACTGCGCAGGCTTTTGAAAGAATCCATTCATTAGTAAGATCAATGTTTCTGCATCATCTTCCCAGTGAATAAACTTTCCTTCCACATCACTGATGAAAGATTCGTTGTCCAGCATCAGGTCTGAAAAAATATATTCCAATATTTTCTTTTCAGACCTTTTATCCCGCGATGGTATTGCTATGTACTCTTTATATTCCGGGGAATTTACCATAGATAAATAGCAAGATCTTACGATCTCATCATCTACCAGATATTTGATTTTAAACTGCTCGACCGACTTTTTAAATGAATCATTTTCCAGTGCAGCCCACACAATTTCATTGCCTGCAATTTTAATATTTACATTGAGATCATTCGCCGAAGGCAAATATTTCGAAGCCTTTTGATGGGCATCTTTTTCAGCAAACCTCGTCACTTCTATTATAAAGTAAATGAGGTAAGTAAATAATTCCTGCGAATGTTCCAGTTTCTTTTTAAGGATCTGCAATGGCTCACCAGGGCGGGTTTCATTATTCATTGCCTCAATGCTATAAAGCGCCTGCATCACTTTCACCCGTATGTTTCTTCTACTTAACATTTTTAAGAACTGATTTTAAGTTTGCGAAGATATATTAATTGAGGTATTGTTTTATTGCAAAATTGTTAAAGCGATTAACATATTCATCAAAAAAGAATACTGCGTTTTCACAGATTATTATTCATAAAAAAAGGCAATCGTTTTCGATCACCTTTTAAAAAAACTGCAAACCTGTAAGCCGGATTCTGTAACCCGTTTGGCAACGGGTGGTTATCATTTATCTTGCTGTTACATTGCTGCAACAATCTTGCTGCCTACCCTTTCCTGCTTCCGTTTCCGGAAAATAAACGAGCCGCTTATTTTGCACCAGGTGCAAACCGAAATATACGTGGCAT
>JBDSHT010000402.1:0-7120 GCA_039918315.1 Ginsengibacter sp.
AATGAAAAGACTGTTCCAATTGAAGATATAAAAGCGGAAAATCAACCAATTGAAATATCACTTTTGCCAAAAGTTTCATTTGATTTTCAGGACAATTATATTTCGGAGACAAGTGATGGTTTTTTCAACCAATTCGGTAAGCATTTTTGCATACCGAAAAACTTCTACATCCACAGCCTTTATTCTCAAAAAGACTTCAATGAAGATGATTTTTTAAAACGCTTAGAATATGTAATTCAAGTTTTTAAGATATTGAACAACATAAAGGACTATAAAAAATCGCTGCCGCAATTTGAAGAGTTCTTTTTATATGCTACCAATCCATTAATCATTCAGACAATATACAATCACACAAACGAATCTTACCTTGACGAGGCAAACGAAATATTAAGCATACTGAATACAGAGTTTAAAAGTGAGACATATAAATCGTTTCTTAAAATTCAAATAATAATCTTACTTGGTAATATCCTAGAAAAAGAAAGGTTTAGCGTTTTGCTTGATAATTTCAAAACTATTTACGTAAACTTTAAAAATTCTGTAGAACTTTTTTTCAAAGAATATGACTACCAAAAAAACAAAAATGAAATTGAGCAAAAAAAAGTTGAGTTAGCTAAGAAAATTCATGGTGTTGTAAATGAGATTGGAACAAAAATTATTACAATTCCTTTAGGATATCTACTAATTTTAAAAGAACTAAAAGCCGACACACCATTCTCTTTCTTAAATATTCTTTTTCTATTTATCGCCATAATTTATTCAATCATTATTGAGACATCAATCTCAAATCAATTTCTGTTTCTAAAAACCTTATCGAAAGACATCGAAGAATTTCTGACAACCTCACTTTCAAGTCCGGAGCTAGAAATGCTTTTTACTAGGTATAAAACTGAACTAAATGAAACCTTCAATTTTCAACGAACATTATTAAGGATAATTAGGGCAATTCTTTGGCTGTTACCAATAATAATTCTTACAGTACTTATTGTTTACTACAATTCACCAAGGCCTTCTTAATGGCAATAAAAGTACAAATCGAAGCTTGCTTCAAGTGGAGTTGAAGGTTAAATTAATAAGCTATAAGTCGATCAGCATAATTAATATTTGCAAAATGCTAAGCGAACCAGTGAAATGGCAATTCCCGGTCAGAAATTTGAATCCAATATCGACTTAATTATCTATGACTGGCTGATTTTTGAGGACGAGCATCAATAACAATGATTTCTGGTATCCTTTCCTCTTTTTGCAAAGAAACTTTAAGCAGTTTATTTAGTTTACGTAATGACGAATCTGTTTTTGTAGTACGTAAAATTAGATAGATGCTTGTTTGTGAACTTTCAGCTCTATTGTAAGCAGGTAACTGAGTCGTAAAACCTTTAATTAAATTGGTATTCGAGGAATATTTTACTTCTATGGAAACAATTGCTTTATAGCCTTTAGTTACTTTAAAATCTAATGCACCACTACCTGCATTTGGTTCTCGACATAAATTTAAATCATTTGCAAGGCAATATTGGTCCGCAATGCCATAAAATAATTTTTGAGCGAAACGCTCATTCCGCAAATGGCCAGCATTATCGTAAAGAAATTCAAACCAGCCATTACTCTCGATAAGCTTAGCATATTGATCGCACATCACTTTGACAACTGCTAAAATATTTTGACTTGTAACGGGTTTGTAAGGAGAAAAGTTTAGTGGAAAATCATTTGATGCCTTTTCCGCTAGTTCTGCCCAAACTACCTGTCCACTTGGATCATTTATAAAATCGTAAGCAACTTTTGATTTCTTGTTATATTGATCAATCAAGTCGTGTAAAATATCTGGATTTTCAAGAATTGCTGATTTGAGTTTAAATTTAGAAATTTTTGAAGTTGCAAACTTCCAAGTTTTACCAATCTCCAGATTAACGCGTCTTCTCAAATCATCATTTTCTGAACATACTCGATCTATATCCTCCCAACAAAAAGCTATTGGCAAATCTTGTAACAATTCTTTTGGCACAAATACAATTGGGTCTCCTGTCTTTGAATTGTATGGTAAAGTGATTCTTAATTTGCCAAACTCCTTCTGTGCAATCTTTAATTCATTACAAACTCTTTGAGTATATTTTATCATGTTTGATCTGATGATATGAATGGTCATATCACTAATTCTATCAGCCCCTATACGTTCTTCAAACAAACCTATTAATTCAAAAATCACAGGATCTTTTATCCCTGCTTTTATAATGTCATGAGAAGTACATAATAACTTTCTCGCAAGTTTTGGCCCTATTGCATTCCCACTTTTATTACCGATGGAATAGCCAAGTGCTACATATTTAAACTCCTTAAATTGCAATCTGCGAAAGGCATTCCTCCAAAATGTATCCCCTTCTATTTTTGAATTGGCCACTAATTTCAAAACGTCACCGAAATAGTTTCTAAAAGCTGTATGTGAATCCTTAAATTCTTTAATTTTAGCTCCCGCAAGAAGACTTGGGTCTACATAAAGCTTACTATCAATATCCACAAATGCATTAAAAACACCCTTCTTATCAAGTTCATTTGCTGTTATCTTTAGGATGGTACTTAATCTTTGAGGCATATATTTTAAATATATTGGTGAGGAGTTAAAAAAAATATTCTGGTCCAGTTTTAATCAAACCAAGATGAAATTGAAATAGTCTCTTTCCTTTTCTCCTTTTTAATCTTCTCGCCGACAATTATTCCAAATACTTTCAGCCAATTTTATCTCTTTACCACCGAGCTATATCCTTTTAGAGTGACTGTTTTTTATTAATTCCATTTATAAAAGGCATGTGGATTTTTTTTTGTACAACTCAAACTCCCAACCATTTTCCAAGTCCATCTCGTAACTTTTCATCAAACCAATGCCAAATTTCAACATTGAAGGTGCCTTTTTCCCAGGAGTAAAAATCTGATTCAATTTCGCCATTGTCGTTAATCGAAATATTGGAAAGCTCATTCCAAAGTAATTCGAGTTGAATTACAGAAAATTTTTGATACATAATTCCGTATGGTAGATGACTATTAAACCATTTCCAAATAATGGCTCGGGATGCTCCTTTTTTCCAGAAATAAAAATCCTGTTCTATTCCATCATCGGCATTTACTGATACATTTGAAAACTCGCTCCACAGTTTTTTTGAATCAATTTCTTCCATTCAGATAATTATTTTCGATAATCGTTAAAAATTGTATTAGTTCATTTTCTGTGGTCAGAAAGATCTCATAACGTTCGGAACCAATGCTTCCCTTCTTTTTAGCGTTAGGACGAATCCTATCATCAACAATATTTCCCAATTCGGTTACTTCATCAAGATTTGTGTTGATTACCAAAAAACATTTTTTTCCTGTTTTTCCTGCATAACCAATAATAGAAAATGTTTGGGTCCCAAATGATACCTTGATTTTACTCGCTTGAGCTTCCACAGTAACCTCTCCTAAATTTTTTAAATAATCATAAAAGATCCTGAATAGCCTTTTAGCTTCTTCCTTTCCGTATAAAAACGATTCAACATCAGCCAACTCTGGCTTGTTATTTACAATGTTTTTTATTTTTTGAAGCTTAATAGCATTCTCTTTCTCAATTAAATCTTCGGGATCATTATTTAAATAATCAATTAAGAGTAATTGATTTTCAAACCACATATATTTTATTAGCGTGATTTCATTTTTGCTCTTTTTAGCCTTATCTACATCTGCTGGTGAAAATGATTTGGCAATAAGGATTAACTCGATACTGTCTTCTGCTATATCACTGTATTTAGGTAAAATGGCATCATAGTTTTGTGTTGATAACAAATAAATTTTAGCAAAATTATCCTCCACAAAATCTCTGTAGTCAGAAGCTTGATTTCTTATGTTTTTATCCAGGTCCTTCTTTAATTCTATAATAACAAATTTTTTATTTTTCGGATTGAAAGCTAAAATATCGATTCTACCTGAACCTCCTTTGCTTCTCACGTTTCCCTCTAACATGAACTCACTTTTGATAAATGTAAAATGTGGAAAGAACTCTTTCCAGTTTTCTGAAATAAAACGATTCAATTCAGTTTCCGATTTATTAATCTGTTTTAAAAACTTCTTATTGTCTGTTGAGTATAGTTTTAGCATTATGTTCTTTTTAATAATTATGCTACTTCTTTTTTTACAAACGGAAGCAAAAATTCTTTTGCTTCCAATGGGCAAAATTTAAAAGCTAAAGTATAGTTCATCTGGTAAAGTAGTAATTCGAGAGGTATAATATTTTTCATATCCTCTGATTTCATATAAGGAGGGTTACCTACGATTACATCGAAACGCAGTTTTGAAAAATCAAAAGGATTAATCACTAACTGATTCTTCTTTACTACCTGTTTTGAACTTAATAAGCTGTTTCCAAAAAAGATATTTTTAGAAAGGCTTGGCAGAACAGGTTTTGAGGTATTCGTTGAATTTACATTTTCATCTTCCAATAATTTAAGGAGCAATCCAAATTTAGTTGCTTCTACAGCATTAAAATCTTTGTCAACGCCATAGATGCAATTCAATAATAGCTCTCTTTTTATTTTGAAAGGCAGCTTGTAAGTGTTGATGTTGGTATGAATGAGCTTTGATTGATCGGTTTTCAAAAAGTAGTCAATCATAATGTCATTGAGCAACTGAAATAATTCCAACAGAAAAGCACCTGAGCCACAAGAAATATCTACGAATTTTAAGTTCAGTATTTCCTTATCCGTTTTACCATCACATTTTGGTACTACAGTATTTCGTAAAATATCATTGATAATAAAAGTAGGTGTGGTGATAATATCCTTTTCAATATTTTCCGGCTTTTTCACCAATGCAATCGTTCCATTTTGGATAGAGAGCTTTTCAGAAAGAAAAATTTCATAAATGCTTCCCAAAACATCTGACGCGAAAACAGAAAATGAATAAGGGCTTTCAGGATAGTAAAGTTGTTTTATGATTGTCCAAAATACCGAGCTGACATTTTTTACAATTTTGTCTTTCAGCAATTGGTCAAATATTCCTGAATTGTATCGCTTGTCAGCTTGTTCAAACTTTTTTATAAGCGCCTTAAAGTCGCAGGCATTGGCAAATTTTAAAAGCGTTTGGTACTCTTCTAAATTTCTGTCCTCACAAACGCGAAGAAATAAAATCTTGTTCAAATAGCTTTGGACAACATCATTTAACTGCTGTTCATCAATCTTTGGCTGGTGTTTATAAATTTCAAATCCTAATAATTTTCTCCATTCATTAATCTGATTGAGGAAAAGATTGTCAATTGAATACTGGTTTAGTTTTGCTTCTATATCTTTCCATTCTGTTTCAAATGCACCCGAATAAACAGCTTCTTTTCCTATAAGCTGTTTGATCTCTTCAAAGTTGTTTTCATACTCCGTATAATGGTACTTCTTAACTAAAGCTTTTTGGAAAGTATCGTCTATGTCAACTTTTACCGATGTATCATAAATAATGAGGTACTCAAAATTAGAAAGAACTGAGATTTTTAATTTAGCGGTAAATCCATAACGCCTCACCTGCTTAGCTGCCTCGTTACTCGATTCGATTGAAACACACGGTTTCTTTGCTTCTAAAAAGAATTTTCTTTCTGAAAAAAGCCGGAAAGTGTAATCAGGTTTTTTAGAATGTTCGGAAGCATTTGCTTTTAAAGCTTCCTCTAAAATAACTTCCCTTTCGTTGGTAGGTTTGCCTGAATTGTTTTTGATGTCCCAGCCGAGCAAACCAAAAAACGGATCCAAGAAATCACTACGCAACAGGGTTTCATTATACTTGTTGGTGAGGTAATAGTCCCTTTCCGATTTATATTTTTCTATGAGTTGTTCAATAGTCATTGCAATGGTTGACTTAAAATAGTTACTATTCCCTAAAATTTTCTTTGATTATTCTTTATGGAAACTGTAGCGGAATAATTTAATATTTGCCAATTTATATTTTATCTGCCAAATATAATTAAATATGTGCTTCTGTTAATGATTTTAGTATTTAAAAACTAAAATATTTCGCAATTCGAGATCGAAGGTAGTCTTTCGGCGTTTGAAGTCCTCATGGCACTAAACCCTCAGATCCTTGTACTATATTAAGCGCTTGGCGAATAAAAAACAAAACAGAAAAATTGTAATTGCCTCCCGGATATTTTTTTGAATTGGGTTTCGAGCCATTGTCCGGATTTTTGTGCGGAAGGTTTTGCAACCAGACAATAACAAACAATCTGCAGAAAAGTATGCCTTCAACAAAATACCCACCCAATTTGTCTATAAAATAAAATAACATTACCTGCCCGCAAAAATTAATCATGGTAAATTAGAATCCGGTAACTGTGCGGCAATATCATCTATGGTTTATGTAACTGATCTGTATAGCTATTTTAGGACTATATACACCAGCTACCATTGCCGCCCACAATTCGATCCTTATTCGATGGTAATTCGATCATTGTTAGATCTATAGAATCGAATAAGCTCTAAATAATCTTCACATTATCTATCTTTTAGACTGCAATAAAACGTCAAGCAGACCGTTTTAATATAGCATTCAATTATTAAAACAACTGTTATGGCGAAACTTAAAAATGGCATTCTGGGTGGATTTTCAGGTACAATCGGCAATATATCCGGCTTTCAGAGAATGGATACTTTCTTTATTCGCTCGAAGCGCACGCCCACCAACAGGCCAATGACACCGAAGCGCCTGGCACAGCAACAAAAAATAAAAGTATGCAATGCATTTACCAAACCGTTTTCCGGAAGTGGATTCTTTGATGCTACTTTCCCCCTACCGAGCGGAACCGCAACCGGGTACAATAAAGCAACAAGTGCTCTTCTAAAAAAAGCAGTAACCGGAACATATCCTGATACGATTATCGCATGGCCAATGGTACTCATTTCTGAAGGAGGCATGCCAGCGGCTTTGGATGCAGAAGCATCTATTGAGGCCGATAGTTCTATCACTTTTTTATGGGTAAATAATGCAGGAATTGGTACGGCAAAAGATACTGACAAAGTAGTTATGGTTGCTTATTGTCCTTCGCTACAGCAAACCATCTTTACCATCAGCGACAGCCGCAGAGCAGATGCCCAGGCAATTCTAAATACGCAACCCTTTGCTGGCC
>JBDSHT010000403.1:0-13320 GCA_039918315.1 Ginsengibacter sp.
AAAATTCCTTCACAGATAAGTGGCACACTAAGTTTATCGGGCATAGGAGTTACATCGCCGCTTCCCCTGGAATGCTGCACCATGGTCCAACTGCCGTCTTTTGGTAATACCACTGCGCCTCTTACCGCTCCGGCAAAAACAGGATTTCCTCCAACGTCCTGAGAGGTATTCACATCAAATCTATCGAGCCGCATCCGCTGATTGGTGCCTGCAACTTTTATAGTGCAATTGATTGGACCACCAATAGTGTCTTTTTCATAACCCATTAATCTCTTAAAAGCAAATTTATCAATCGGGGCAGCCGGTGGAGCTAACTGCACATAACCGGTTACGCCTTTACTGGAAACCATATTTCCCGTTCCTCCTTCTACCACATTGTCAATTTCTACATCGCAATCAAAAGTGATTCCTTGTAAAATAGCAACTTTACTTTTCTCTGGCTCGTTTGCCACAGGATACCCGTCGCCGCCCTCTGTCCACAAATAGACTACCTGTGTATTGGTGGTAAACGCTTTTGTAATTTCCCTTATGTTACGGATGTTATGTAAACCGCGTATAGGGCCGGGATGGAATTCAAACGGATTAGGATGCGGGAATTTTACCTGCTTCTTGCTGGGTGAAGGATCGGCCTGGTTGGTTACCGGATACCGAAAATCAAACATACCATCACTCTGCGCCTGCCAACCACTATCTACTCTTGCTACATAACCATTGCCCATTCTGAATAAAGTGATGGTGCGCACCACGCGAATTCCCCATGGATAGACCATACTTTTTACCTGTATCACTTCACGACTCGTACGACCAACGGCTACATTGAAAAATGCCTGACTTGTCTGTGCAAAAAGCGCATCTTTATTTTCCCAATTGCTGAACATGCTGGCTCCGTAACCGCTGATACCAAGGCGTTCCAGCGGCACAGCAGGGCGGCCAGGAGGCATATTCAGATCCACTGAAAATTCTCCACTGAAAATAACATCAGGGCTGTGAGCAAGGTTACTGTAATCAGACCCAACTCCCATCATATCATTGATGTTGTGTAACTGAAATGTAAAGCCTTCAAATAATTTTCCATCACCTGCATTTACACTTAACCCTCCCGTCAATTCCAATTGCAATCCACCGATAATGTATTCATCAAAAACCGGTGAAATATTTTCTATATTTTCTTTTACCGAATCTGGTTTGCTACTGTTTAAAAAACTAATTGCCAGCATGCCAAACGGAAGATTGAACATTGCGTACGTTTTGCCATCTTCCTTATTTCTATAGGAGTTCACTAAATATTTTCCCATAGGAATAGGAGAAAGAGAAACCTCTTTACGGCTTAGATTTCCAATGCGTGTCGGCACTCCATCGGTCTGATAGTAGTTCCATCCAATTGGCGGATCAAAGGGTCCGCTAGCCGGAACCGGTTGATCAGGATTCTGAGGACTCGGAATAGTAGCACCGGGTTTACACTGTGGTGGAGCGGTATTTAAAACTGGTTCCCAACTGATTTGCGGAACAGTAAATGCCTGCGCATTTTTTCCTGGGGTTACTACATCTAGCCCTTGAATTTGAATCGGAAAAACGGCTGCTTCATTTTCGTTTTCAATGTTGATTTTGTATTTGGTCGCAACTGCTCTTTGTAACAAATTATTATTGTAAGAAAACGCTACACCCATTTGATTGGCCTTACTACTTACATCCAATAAAGCAAAATCATCCATTTTCTGGCGGCCACCGAGAACGCTATTGTCATTATTTACAGCACTTGCCTGAATATTACTATTGAAGAGGAGGGCATCATTGGAGTCAACTTTTGCCCTGTTAAAAACCGGAAGGAAAGTACGATGGGTGACGTCAGTAACCACATTTGGCTTGGTATTATCCTTCTCAATTACCAAGGGAGTTTGGAGAGGAGCAAAATGGAAACTTACTCCCACTTTATCATTTGCCTCGGGAATTTGTTCCCATTGCACAAGTCCTATCAACCACGCTGACACTTTACTATTGCGCTTCCCTTGGATATTTGCACCTGTAACATCCCGTACATTGTCTTTTGTAAACTGACTTTCCATGATTCCAAGGTTAGCAGCATAAGGATCGGGCAGTGTAGGCAAGTAACTGAAAAGACCAAAGTACAAATACATTTTTCCGTTTTGTAAAGCAGAGAAATCTTCATTCATTTCTGCAATAAGTACAATCCCATTGGGCGGGGTAACGGTAAATAATGCATTGTGCATCGCCAGCGCATAAGGGCGCACTTTTGGAATTTTTTCTGCCGGAAATTTATTATCCCAAAGCATATTTTCATCCACCAGCATCATCATCTTTTTTATTTTGCTTGCTGCTATAATAAGGAGACTATTTTTAGATTTTACAGAGACAGCATTGCCATCTACTTTTACAGGTCTGTCGGTCTGCACATCAGCATTACACTTTCCTGCAATCAATTCATCGCCTTTTGCCAGCGTGTTGAAAAGAAATATCATGGCAGTGCCAAAACTTAATTGCAACAAACATCGATAAGTATTTATCTCATCCTGCCAAAGATTGATATCCTGCTGTGCTCCACCTGCATTTCCTTTTAATTCGGTAAAAGCAATACGGCCGGGCTCGCCAATGATTAAAGGATTAAGAAGTGCCAGGCGATTATTTTTGAGTTGAACCCACTGAGCAAAAATGCCAGGGCTACAAAGTGCAATCAACGCTCCACTGCCATCGGCTTCTGGTGGAGCAGCAATATTAATTTTAGCAACAGGTAATCCCCACCACGCTTGTTGAATTTGGGCTTTACCACTAAAAGTGCAAAACTTAGATTGGCAATCTGTAATTTCAAAATCAGGTGTATCCACTTTTAGGGGAATTGCCAGCCGGCCTACATTAGAATTATACACACAGACCTGGTTACTACCAAAACTAAAGTTGTTACTTTGGCCATATACCTTCCACGAAGCACTTCCTATTGACTGAATATTTTTAGTATTATTCTGAAAACCAAAAGCAAAAGTTTGTGGTAATTGATACTGCGCATTTCGGGCATCTATTCCAAAAGGAGAAGTTGGATCACTATCGACAGTATTGTTTTGTTCAAGATTTAAAACACAGGAAGCCGCAGTGGTGCTACTTATGGTGAGTTTATCTCCAACATATTGTGGTACTGCATTTAATGTTAAGGTGCCTCCCTTTACCCTGAGTCCGGCATAATATCCTGTAGGTGCAGCCGGGTCAAAAAGTTTTGCTGATATCCAAACTGAGTCTGGAATAATGGTAAAATTCTTTGTGAGTTCAGGTTTCGTTTTAATCAGGATTTGTATTCTGCCTACTGAGAATTCGCTATTGAAAAGTATAACAGGCTCTGCCTGTCCCTGTATATACAATGGGATTAACTTTTTTACTTTTACAAAATCGAAAAAAACAGGTCTACCTGTATGTTTATCAATGAAAGGTCCCAGCGTTTTCACGCGTGCTCCCGCAGATGCACTGGTGGTGCTTCCGGCAATTTGTGTAGTGCGAACTGGAATGGTCCGCACAAAAACTTGTATGTCTCCAACCTCTTCTGACTTTATAGATTTTTGTACATTTTGAACTATCGTATCAATTTTTTGTAGTCGCGCACTTCTGTTTGCGGACATCATGAGATCACTTTTTTCAAACAGGAATTGCTGGTTACTTATACCCGCCGGATCCTGGCTT
Organism: Ginsengibacter sp.; assembly: GCA_039918315.1. GTDB lineage: Bacteria > Bacteroidota > Bacteroidia > Chitinophagales > Chitinophagaceae > Ginsengibacter. Next base: position 3,682 of record JBDSHT010000403.1, read on the forward strand.
ATGAGTGCCTCAGCAATTTTTGTTTGTAAGTTTTCCAGAATTTTTTCATCATCTTGATTGGCGGTGTGCAATTGAGCAGTCAGCGTAGCCAATATCGCATTGATACTATTTGCTTGCATGGGGGTATGTTGAAATTGGGGGTAAAAAAGTAATGGTAATCTACAATTGATCAACGCATTTTGGGTTTGATTTTTAGCCAGCGGTTACTATTATTTAGTAACTGGTTCATAATTGATAAAAAAAATTCAACCATCTTTTCCAAATGATTTTTTCTTTAAAAGATTTTTTCACCCAGCGAGCACAACGTTGTTTACTAATTTATTTCGGATGTTTGCAAATAGGTAGTAGAGGGAATGGGAGTGTAATGTTTTTTTCGGCGAAGCCTGAAACTATTGTCAGCACTGAGTTATAGGGCCCTGCCATTTTATTAATAATTGAGGATTTACGTAATTTTTAAAAAATACATTTCATTATGCAAACAATTTTGTTGGTAACAATATGTGTTTTGTTGATCGTTGTGATTGCCCTTGTTTTTATTTTTAGATCAAATGAGGATAAGCAAATTCCCGAACTGCGTGACAAACTGATAGAACAACAAATGAGTTTAAATCGGGTTGAAACAGGAATGAAAGAAGATTTTAAAAACTTCCGGGAGGAGCATGCGGTAAGGTCCAGAGAGAACCGCGAAGAGCTAAACACAACTTTCAAAAACATACTGGATCAGGGTCACAATACTTTTAAAGAAATTAATAAAACCCTGGATGAAAAGTTAAGTAACCTTATAAAAATAACTGACGAAGGGAATAAAGCGAACCGCCAGGAATTGAGTAAAAATATTGTAGATTTTTCAGGATCTAATGTGATCCAATTGGATAAAATAAATAGCCAGGCAAAAGAAGATAACCGATTGATTCGTGAAGCTATGGTCAATGCTTTCAAAGATTTCCAAACAAACTTTGATAATAACATTCGATCATTTAATGATTTGCAAAGAGAAAAATTTGCTTTGCTGGATACCAAACAGGCTGAATTGATAAAAGGTACTGAAACCAAATTGGAAAGTATTCGCATTACCGTGGAGGAGAAATTAGAAAAGACATTGAGTGAACGCCTTGGCCAAAGTTTTGAAACTGTTGGTAAACAATTGATCGAAGTTCAAAAGGGGCTGGGTGAAATGCAGACTATTGCGGCTGATGTTGGAGGATTGAAAAAAGTATTGAGCAATGTGAAGCTAAGGGGAGGGGTTGGCGAAATTCAATTGGCCATGTTGCTGGAGCAAATGTTGGCTCCTAATCAATATGATGCAAATGTGCGCACAAAATCAGGAAGCTCCGAATCTGTGGAATTTGCAATAAAACTTCCCGGGAAAAGTGACGATGAAAATAAATTTGTGTACCTGCCCATTGATGCAAAATTTCCGAAAGATGCTTACGAGCATTTAATTGCTGCTTATGAAAATGCACTTCCTGACGATATAGAATCGGCCACCAAAATGATGGAAACGACGATCAAAAAAATGGCTAAAGACATTCGTGATAAATATTTAGATCCGCCGAATACCACTGATTTTGCAATTATGTTTTTGCCTTTCGAAAGTATTTATGCAGAGGTTATCCGGCGGAGTGCATTAGTGGATCAATTGAGAGATGAATTTAAAATAACTATTGCCGGACCCACTACTTTGATGGCAATTTTAAACAGCCTGCAAATGGGTTTCAGAACCTTAGCCATTCAAAAAAGAAGTAGTGAAGTTTGGAATGTGTTAGCGTCGGTAAAGACAGAATTTGTAAAATTTGGAGGCATGCTTGAAAAAGCGCAAAAGAATTTTCAAACCGGTTTAGGACAATTAGATGAAGTAGTAGGTACACGCACCAGAGCCATCAACAGGCAATTGAGAAATGTGGAAGTATTGCCTTCAATTGAGCCGGAAAATATAATGCCGGATATATTAGATGACATAAAAGAAGACGACGTTTAAGGAATTCGTGCCTTCCTATTTTGCATATTTTGATTCATGTTGCTGACTTTTTATAATGTTTATGTTAAAGGTGTTTTCAGTCGTCCTGTTAATTCATTTAGGCTGTACCTTTAATGCTCGCAACTTTTAAAAACATTCATTTAAAATAACTTCCTATGGCAACAGCAGCTCAAATTCAGGATGCCTATATTGATTACGTACTTACCAATAATGAGCCTCCGAAATCAGTTTACAATTTTGCTAAAAAATTAAAGATATCTGAAGGTGATTTTTATAAATTGTATTCATCTTTTGCAGCTATCGAAAAGTCTATCTGGCTTTCACTAACCCTCGAGGCCATCACAGAAGTAAAGGGCCAGGAAGTGTGGGCTGAATATTCTTCGCGTGAAAAAATGTTATCTTTTTTCTATGCATTTATAGAACTTTTGAAAATGCACCGAAGTTTTATTTTATATAGTTTGAAACAACATCAGACCAGGGTATCTACGCCCGGAGTATTAAGCGAGGCCAGGCCTGTGTTTGAAAGTTTTGCTGAAGATGTTATCAATGAAGGTATAGAGTCGGGCGAGTTGACTGAACGCAAATTTTTGAGCAAAAGATATAAAGATGCGGTATGGTTGCAATTTGCATTGATCCTTAATTTCTGGAAAGACGATGACTCCGTCGGTTTTGAAAAGACAGATGAGGCTATTGAAAAAGGAATTAATGTTACGTTTGATTTATTCGGACGTTCTCCGTTAGACAGCATTTTTGAATATGGAAAGTTCATGACTCGCAACGGAAAATTTAAAGAAAAAATGGGGATTTAATCCACACTATGAAATCACAGGATAACATGCCGGTTACAAAGGTTGAGCGCTCTGCCAAATTTGTAAAAACCGGTTTTCAAATTGGTGGTAATTATCTAAAACACTATTCTAAAAAATTATTTAATCCGGGTTTAAATCGTGATGAATTAAATGAAGATAATGCGACAGATATTTATAATTCATTAAGTCAACTAAAAGGCTCTGCATTGAAGATTGCGCAGATGCTGAGCATGGATAAAAATATTTTGCCAAAGGCTTATGTCAATAAATTTACGCAGTCGCAATACAATGCGCCTCCTCTTTCCGGGCCGTTAATTGTTCGAACGTTTACAAAAAGTTTTGGTAAATCACCGGAAAAAATATTCGACACTTTCGATCTAAAATCTACAAATGCAGCTTCCATTGGCCAGGTACATCAGGCTACATTAGATGGTAAAAAATTGGCTGTAAAAGTTCAGTATCCCGGAGTGGCTGATAGTATTTCTTCTGATCTGAAATTGGTTAAGCCTTTTGCGTTTCGCCTTTTAGGAATGAATGAAAAAGAGTTAGAGATATACATCAAAGAAGTGGAAGAAAGATTGTTAGAAGAAACAGATTATGAACTGGAGGTGCGCCGTTCCATTGAGTTTTCAAAGGCGTGCAGCAATGTGAAGAATGTCGTTTTTCCAACTTATTATCCTGAACTTTCTTCTTCAAAAATAATAACGATGGATTGGGTGGAAGGAATGCATTTGAAAGAATTTTTGGAAACGAATCCTTCGCAAAAACTTAGAAATAAAATAGCGCAGGCACTGTGGGATTTTTATAATTTTCAACAACATGAATTGAAGGCGGTTCACGCAGATCCTCATCCGGGAAATTTTTTAATCACGCCTGATGAAAAATTAGCGGTAATAGATTTCGGATGTATTAAAGAACTTCCTGATGATTTTTATAAACCATTTTTCGGAGTATTGATTCCCGGACTTATGAGCGATAAGGTAGCTACTGTAAAGGCTTTCAGAGAGCTGGAAATGATACAACCCAACGATACTAAAAAGCAAATAGAATTTTATTACCAGGCTTACAAAGAGATGATCACATTATTTGCTTTGCCATATACCAGTAAAACTTTTGATTTTAGCGCACCCAAATTTTTTGAAGATATCTATTCCTATGGTGAGAAAATAACCACGATGCCGGAGTTCAAACAACCTCGCGGAGTGAAACATTTTATTTATATCAACCGGACAAATTTTGGTTTGTACACGATCTTAAATGAATTGGGTGCTACGGTCAGAACAGATACTTTCAATCCAAAAGTTAGTTGATTTTAAAACGCAAAATGACTTTTCTAAAATGTCACTTTTGTGCAGGAGTTAGATTTTTCTGTCTAACTTTAAAGAAGTCCATTTCGGGTGAATTTCAAAATATCGCGGGTTGGTGGGGACACCAACCCGGGCAGCCCGCCGTGGGCGGTGTCTCCACCGCCCACTATCAACGCAGCGATGCGACATTTTGAAATGCACTTTTTATTTCCTCATTCTAAAAATTAAAAAATTATGCAACGCCGTATTTTTTTACAAAATTCATTACTCACATTTGGAGCTATTGCTTTTGGCAAACAACAAATAATGGCTGCTTTGGCAGTGGAGCCCTGGAAGATTACGATGCTCAGTGATACTCTTGGAATATTTACTGAGAAAGGCGGCACCATTGCGTTTTACATTTCCAAAGATGGAATCACGGTTGTTGATGCACAGTTTCCTGATAGTGCGGCACACTTGGTTGCAGAGCTAAAGAAAAGAAATGACCAACCGTTTCATCTTTTAATAAATACGCATCATCATGGCGATCATACTTCAGGAAATATAGTTTTCAAAGATTTGGTGGGCCGTGTATTGGCGCATGAAAATTCTTTGAAAAATCAAAGAGCGGTTGCAGAAGCCCAGAAGTCAGTGGATAAACAATTATTCCCAACTCAAATTTTTACAACTACTCACAATGAAGAAGCAGGTAATGAGAAAATAGATCTTCACTATTTCGGTGCCGGCCACACGGACGGAGATGCAGTCATTCACTTTCAAAATAATAATGTAGCGCATGTAGGCGACCTTGTCTTTAACCGCCGTCACCCTTTTATTGACAGAAGCGCCGGTGCGAATATAAAAAGTTGGATAAAGGTGCTGAATGACACCGTAAAGAAATTTGATAAAAAAACAGTGTATGTTTTTGGCCACGCTGGCGATGGCTATGATGTTACCGGCAACAGCGATGCATTGCTTTTATTTCATGATTACCTGGGCAATCTTTTGAAAGTAGTGGACACGGAGATAAAATCAGGGAGGACCAAAGAAGAAATATTAAAAATAACAGAAATACCTGGCAGCCCGCAATGGAAGGGTGACGGGATACAACGGGGATTAACTGCGGCATTTGAGGAATTGTCAGCTACAGTTTGAGAATTTTACCGTTTGTAAAATGCAAAAATTCGGGTACATAATTAAATGGCAAATTATTTGCATTCGCGAAACCGTATCTGATTTTAAATAGCAGCCCATGTATTCTTCTTTTAATTATTCAAAGCTAAATGCTTACTGAAATATTTTAGAATATCATTGGGTTCAGTACGATTTTATAAAATATAAACTGCATCTAAATTTAATTTATTTATGAATGAATTACCTGTAACAGTAAGGAGATCTATTGAATTGATTGGACTGTTTTTTCTTGGGTCAATATTGGTGGTCGGACACGCAGTGATTATGCCTCTTTTAACAGCGGTTTACCTAAGCATACTTCTGTTGCCGGTGTATAGATTTTTTAAAAAATTCAAATTCCCTGAAACATTATCGATAACACTTGCTCTTCTTTTTTTGTTCGCGTTTTTAGGATTAATAATTTGGTTTTTTTCTTCTCAAATCAGTAATCTTGTTGCTGATCTTCCTGAGATTAAGAAAAATGTGATGTTACATTTAAATTCTCTCAGTGGCTGGATAAATGAGAAAATGAATTTTTCTACAGACAAACAACTCAAGCTCTTAAATGAGCAAAGCGGTAAGATGCTGAACAACGCGGGCGCAGTATTTTCAGGTGCGGCGGCTTCTGTCACCTCTATTTTTATCTTTTTGTGATTGTTACCCATTTACATATTTCTCATTCTTTTCTATAGGAATTTAATTGCCCGTTTTATTTTTCTTTGGTTTCCAAAAAGTGAATACGGAAGAGTGCAGGAGGGAATGAAAGAAACGGAGGCTATTATAAAAAGCTACCTCGTTGGATTATTAATTCAAATCGGATACATCACATTTTTGTTAGGTGGAAGTCTTTTGATTCTTGGTATTCCGCATGCACTTCTTATCGGTGTGATATTCGCTATTTTAAACCTGATTCCCTATGTAGGAGCACTCTTCGGAAACCTTATTGGAGTGTTGCTGACGCTTACTTCGTCACAAGATATTAGCCCGGTAATTACTGTTTTGGTTACTATCGCTGTTGTTCAATTTTTAGACAACAATATTTTGATGCCGAAAATTGTTGGCTCCAAAGTGAAAATAAATGCATTGGCGAGTATTGTGGGAGTCATCATCGGTGGCTCTATTGCAGGCGTGGCTGGTATGTTTTTATCGCTGCCAACTATCGCGGTATTAAAAATAATTTTTGATCGCACCGACAAACTTAAACAGTGGGGTGTTTTATTGGGAGATGAAATTCCAAAGCATAGTCCGATGTACAATAGAATCTTTAATCGAAAAAGAAAAGGCGAATCTGTTAAGAAAAAAGAAGAAGAAAACGAATAGTTGTAATTAATAAATTATTTGCTGAACCACATTTATTTCAGCACATCTAACAATTTCCACATCTTTCTCCGTGTATCATTTCCTTTGCCGTCATAATTGTTTACGATAAACGCGAAAGTATATTCTTCACCACTTTTGCTTTTTATAAATCCTGTATAAGACAGTACACCATTGATAGAACCACTCTTCATTTTGATTCCGTTGATAACAGGAAAGCCATCATAATAGGAAGCAAACCACTTTTGTTTTTTTGCATAAAGCAGAACGTTCACAAGGCTGGATGTAGTGACACGGTTGCCGGGAGAAAGCCCGCTACCATCCGTCATATTCAATGAATAGGAATCGAATCCTTGTTCTTTCCAAAAATCTTTAATCACTTTTAAGCCACTTTTTGTGGAGCCGGATTTATCCAATTGGCTACCCAAAGTTTTTAATAATGCTTCGCCATAAAGGTTTATGCTTTTATTTAAAAACCAGTAAGAAATACTATCAAGAGAGGGAGAGGAATATGAATAAAAATCTTTTGAAGGACTGATATTTTCTGTTTCGATCGGATACGTTTCAGCAATCTTTTCAGGCGTAGAATTTTTCAAAGCAGCCTCCAGTGTAATTGCTAATTGCCTGGCAGGATGCGGCATCGCACCTGAAATTTTAAATCTCTTTTCATCTATCGGAATAGTACCGCGAACATTCCCAAAAGAAGTATTCAACGGATGATAAATGTAGGCATTGTCTCCGCTTCCTTTGGATGCTGATGTTGCTAAAGATTTTAAATTAAGACCATCCACAAATTCCGGTTTTGTGTCGGCAATGCTCACTTCTGAGCCAATTGATTTGCCTGACTTCAGGAAGAGATCGTATTGGTTTTCCCGCCAGATTAGAGCAGTTGCCCCCGCTCCATAATAGCTTCCTATATCTTGCCAGATCCAACCATCAGGAGTTACTTCATCATTAAATAATGATTCATCAGCAATCACATGCCCTGTTATTTCTTTTATACCCAATTGCTGAATTGCCTTTTGAAATTTAGCAATTATTTTTTCTTCAGTTGTGCGGGAATATCTCCAACTTCCTAAGGTAGGATCGCCTGAACCTTTAATAAAAATGTTACCATTTAGAATTCCGTTTTCAATTTTGCCGGTATAGGCAAGTGATGTTTTATAAGTGAAATTTTTTCCTAAAAGTGCATAAGCCGCTGCGGCTGTAATTATTTTTTGTGTGCTGGCAGGAGCCAATCCAGTCTGAATATTTTCTTCTTTAATTGATTTACCTGTTGCATTATCGATTACATACAAACTAATAGTAGCGTGTTTAAAATTCTCGTCACTTTTAAATTTGTTAAACGCTTCATTTAAAGCATTGTAATTTTTTTGAGAAAATGCGTTTGATGAATTGCAAATCAAAAGCAGGAGAAATAATTTATTCAATGATAAAAAATTTAGACAATGGATGAAAGTTGAAAATAGGAATTTTAAATAAAAAGGAATCTAAAAGTTTTTAAGTCGGTTGTATTAAAAATAGCCTCTGACTTAAAAAAATAAGTGAACTGGTTTTTTGTATTCTCTAAATTTGCAATCTTAAAATTGAAGAATGAAAAATGTAAATGCCACTTTAATAACCATTGGTGATGAATTGCTGATAGGCCAGGTAAATGATACTAATAGCAGCTGGATGGCGCAACGATTGAACGAAATTGGAGTTGCCGTAAAAAAGCGTATAGCCATAGGCGATAGTTCACAAGAAATTGTAAATACTCTTGATTCTGAAATTGGTTCGGTTGAAGTGATCCTGATAACAGGAGGCCTCGGACCCACGTCTGATGATATAACCAAAGAAGTTTTGTGTGACTATTTTGGAGGCAAAATGATCGTGGATTCCGTGGCTTTGGAAAACGTGAAATATTTATTTGAAAAGATTTATAAAAAGCCAGCGAGCAATGTAAACCTTGCCCAGGCTGAAGTACCCGATGTATGTGAAGTGATTCAAAATAAAAGAGGTTCCGCTCCAGGAATGCTTTTTAGAAAAAATAATTCAGTGATTATTAGTATGCCCGGCGTGCCTTATGAAATGCAGGGAATCATGAATGATGTGATTCCTTTGTTGCAGGAGCAGTTTAAATTACCGGCAATTATCCATCGTACCATTCTCACTTTTGGAATTGGAGAATCTGCATTAGCAGAATTGATTTTAGATTTTGAAAATTCATTGCCACCCGAAATTAAACTTGCTTATTTGCCAAACTATGGAATGGTTCGTTTGCGCCTGAGCACTTCAGGATTTGATAAAGAAGCTACCCAAACTTTGATCAATAATGAATTCGAAAAATTGAAAGTGTTGGTGGCTCAATATATGGTAACTGACATGGATGATTCCATGCAGGTGGTATTAGGTAAATTGCTTTTGGAAAAACAAAAAACAATTTCTACTGCAGAAAGTTGTACCGGAGGAGCAATCGCCAGTTTAATTTCTTCTGTACCCGGCGCGTCAGCTTATTTTGAAGGAAGCATTGTAAGTTATTCTTACAATATTAAAGAGAAGCTTTTGGGTGTCAGTAATGACACGCTCAATAAACAAGGTGCTGTGAGCGAGGCAACCGTTATTGAAATGTTGAAAGGCCTTCTGCAAAATTTAAATACAGATTATGGTATCGCGGTTTCCGGCATAATGGGGCCGGGCGGCGGCACAGAGGATAAACCTGTCGGTACAGTTTGGGTGGCGGTAGGTGACAAAAAAAATATAGTAACCCAAAGATTTCAACAGCGGTACGAACGCTATAAAAATATCGAGGTTACTTCGGTGATGGCATTAAATATGATGAGAAAGTTTGTTTTGGAGAATGGTTAATGGTTAATGGATGAAAGTTGAAAGTTGATGGTTAATTATTGATGATTGATTGCTATCTAACTAAAACTTACACCTGATACCTGATACCCGATACCTCGTCTAATTCATTTTTTTATTCCTAATTTTGACCCATCAATTTAACGATAAATAAATTTCTATATGAGCATGGTAGATCTTGTTATGCCTAAATTAGGCGAGAGCATTGTAGAAGCCACTATTCTTAAATGGC
>JBDSHT010000404.1:0-4772 GCA_039918315.1 Ginsengibacter sp.
GCAGATCACTTCTTTGCTATCTCTGAAAACTTAAAACTGGATTCTTTAATAAAAGCAGGTTATAAAGAAATTCATAAAGACCTCTATCTCGTTCCTATTGAAATCGGCCAGGTAATCCGGCTGAACAATGTGTTCTTTGATTTTGACAAATGGGATCTCCGACCAGAATCGTTTATAGAATTAGACAGAGTGGTAAAATTGCTCTCAGAAAATCCGGCCATTGAAATTGAGATGAGCGCGCATACAGACAGTAGAGGAAGTGACGACTATAATATGGTTTTGAGTGATCGCCGTGCAAGGTCTGTAATGGAATATATTTTATCAAAAGGCATTGATCCAAACCGGATTACATCGCACGGCTATGGTGAATCAAAACCTGTGGCAACCAATGATACAGACGATGGACGCCAATTAAACCGCAGAGTAGAATTTACGATTTTAAAAAATTAAAATCGTGTAGCCATCTTAGTTATCTTCCTAAAATAAAAAATCCCCGACTTCTTTAATGTCGGGGATTTTAATATAATTCTAAGAATGTAGATTATAATTTAAATGCTACCCCAATGCGGGCATTGGTAGAACCAATAGCACCCAATTCAAGAAATGCACCGATATTATCAGTGAAATAATATTTACCGCCAACAAGAGCTCCTAAATAAAGTCCGCTTTTATAAGCATTACCCAAATAGCCGCCAAAGTTATCTTTCCACGAGAAGCTTCTATAACCCAAAGTCAGTCCACCATAAACATCTACCTGATCATTATTGATATTTAAAATTTCATTAAAATGATAATTAGCTCGGGCTCCAAAATAAATTGCAGTGAATTTAGCACCTGCGCCTGCGCCATAGTTGGAGGATAAAAAATCTATATTACCACCAACACTTATGTCATCAGTTACTCCAACCTCAAAAGAAGCCCCAACAGGAATACCACCACTATAATACGAGTTAACACCGATTCCTACATTCAGTAGTTTATCACCATTTTTAAACGCTCCATTTTGGGCAAAAGAAAGAGAGCCTATCGCCATCATTGCGACACATAAAAAGATTGCCTTTTTCATAATAAAATTTGCTTTTGTTTTTTTATAATTTCGGCAAACTTAAAGAAATAAAGTTTCAGAAATCAAATCATTTCATCGCAAAAAATGTTAAGAATTATTAAACACTCTTTTTAAAGTAATTATTTTTTCCACAGCATTTCACCATAAATTATCCATATACTTATAACCCGAACCTGTATTTAAAAGAACTATTTTTTCTTTGCCGGTAAGATGGCCGGATTCTTTTAATTGTTTCATAGCCTCCCAGGTGGCAGCCCCCTCCGGACATACAAATATTCCTTCCTCTTTGGTCAATTCATGTACTCCGGCAATTATTCTTTCTTCACTTATTGCCACTGCCATTCCATTGGATTCACTTATAACTTTCATCATTAAATCCAAACCGAATGGATGAGGGACTGCCAGCCCATTGGCAAGGGAAGGCTGTGGTTTTTCATAACTGTTTTTATTTCCAACAAGATCATCATAAGCTTTCACCACGGGTTGGCAATTCGCACTTTGCACAGCAATCATCCTGGGGAGTGGCCCCGTGATCCAGCCCATTGTTTGCATTTCTTTTATCGCTTTCCAAATTCCGATTAGCCCTGTACCGCCACCTGCCGGGTAAATAATTACATCCGGCATTTGCCACTTAAACTGCTCCGCAATTTCATAGCCCATTGTTTTTTTACCTTCTATTCTATAAGGTTCTTTTAAGGTGGACATGTCGAAATAATTTGATCCTTTTTTTATCTCTGTCACTTTTTTGCCTGCTTCAGATATCAATCCATCAACTTCTATTACCTCAGCACCATATAGCCTGCATTCGTCTTTGAATATTTTTGGCGTGATCGACGGCATCACCACAACCGCTTTCATTCCTGCCTTTGCGCAATAGGCACTCATGGCTCCTCCTGCATTTCCTGCTGTTGGCACTATGCATTCAGTGATGCCTAATTCATTGGCTTTTGAAACAGCCATCGCTAATCCCCTTGCTTTAAATGAGCCTGTTGGATTATAACTTTCGTCCTTGATAAATACATCTGTAAAACCATAAGTTTTCGCAGCCTTCTCAACTTTTACGATTGGAGTAAAACCTTCACCCAGGCATACACGATTGTTTTCATCTAACACCGGAAGAAGCTCGTAGTATCGCCACATATTTAACGGGCGGTTCTTTAGAACGGATTTGGGTGGAGCATTTTCTAAATCATAATTTACGAGAAGTGGTTTGTTACAACAGGTTGCAAAAGTTTGCAATTCATGAGCATCATAAATTTTTCCGCAAGCGGAACATTCAAGCCTTGTAACCAGGGATTCGGTAGCGATTAACTGAGTTTTCATGCCGTAAAAATATACGGAATTTTAGCTGCCTTTCCATCCTAATATTGGATACCCTATAAGTAAAATTTATATCGAAGCCTTTGCGAATCGCATGAAACGTTTTGTCAATCCAAAATCTTCTGTTCCCTGCCGATGGATAAAATAAAAATCTCTTTTTATTTCTAAACCCTCCACTCTTATCTCTACCAGCTCGCCATGCGCAAGCTCTTTTACCACTGATTTCTGCGGCAAAAACCCCATACATCTGTCAGCCAGTAAAAAACTTTTTAACGCTTCTGTACCACCCAATCTCACTTTTACATTCAGTTCGTCGATGCCAATATTATGTTTCTTCAAGGCTTGTGTGAGTGCAGACAAAGTCCCTGATCCTACTTCCCGTAATGCAACAGGATAGCGCACCAGGTCGTCAACATTAATCGTTTTTCTTGCAAACAAATTACTATTCGCTGAGCAAACGGCAATTACCTCATCTGTCATAAAATGTTGATAGGAAATAGACGTGATCTTATTCTCAACTTCAATAATTCCCATGTCAATTTCATTCTCTAATAAAGCTTTTATAATGTTCTCAGAATTTCTATTCACCAGTTGTATTCCGAGGTTTGGATGCTTTTGATGAAATGCAGAAAGTATTTTTGGAATGATATATAATGCAACCGTAGTGCTGGCACCAAGTTTTAAATTCCCTTCCACATTTCCTTCATCTTTTATGGTGGTTAATTCAAATTGAATTTGTCGCTGGATCGTTAGTGCATCCTGCAAATGATTGAATAAAATTTTACCGGCGCGTGTGAGTGAAATGCTATTTCCTTTTCGATTAAACAATGCGCTTTTGTATTCTGCTTCCAATAATTTAATATGATTGCTGATGGCAGGCTGGCTGATAAAAAGAATTTTTGCAGCTTTCGAAAAACTTAAGTGAGTGGCTACTTCTAAAAATATTTTATGACTGGTTGAAAGCATAAGTAAAGTTAGTGAGATTTAATTTTCAATATTTTGAATACAGGTTGCATACTTTTTCCCAATATCGCTACGTCAACCTTTTTTGGCTCCAACAGACTTTCTTACTTTGCAGAAAACAATTCGATACGATGGAAGAAAATAATTTGATCAGCGATTTACTTGGCCAAACAGATATTTATCTTATTGACCAGATAATGAAAAACAGGTATGGTAAAGATGATACAATTTTAGATGCCGGATGTGGTTGTGGAAGAAACATGCGATGGTTTATAAAAAATAAAATAAACCTGTTTGGTGTCGATCAAAGCGAAGCAGCTATTCTGAATCTAAAGAAAAAATATCCATTTTTACCGGATGAGAATTTACAAATTTCATCAGTGGAGAAAATGCCATTCCCTGATAATTTTTTCAACCATGTTATTTCAAGTGCTGTGATGCATTTTGCAAAAAGTGTTTCCAATTTTAAAGAAATATTAGGCGAGTCCGTTCGTGTTTTAAAACCCGGCGGCTCATTATTTATCCGTATGACTTCAGATATTGGAATAGAAGATAAAGTAGAATTAATTGGCGACGGAAATTATAAAATTCCCGATGGCTCCATGCGTTTTCTTTTGACAAAAAACCTGTTAGCTGACTGTATGGAAACCTTTGGTTTATCTTTCCTGGAGCCACTTAAAACTGTAAACGTAGATGATGTTAGATGCATGAGTACATTAGTTCTTCAGAAAAATTAATTACTTAAAAATTTCCCTGATCTCTCTACTAATATTGAATTTTTCATTGCCCAAAAATGGTATTCAATTTCGACTACCAAACTAAGATTTATTATAAACTTTAATAACAGGCTGCCGGATAGCGTTAGCCGCCTGCGAACTATAAAAATAAATTACGTCTGCAATTTGCTGAGGAGTCACCCATGTCGTGAAATCAGCGTCAGGCATACCTATCCGGTTTTCAGGAGTATCAATTGTAGAAGGAACAATCACACTTACTACCACATCTGTTCCTTCGGCTTCGGCATTCATTAGTTCTGCTAATCGAAAGATCAATGACTTGGATAATGCATAAGCCGTTACGCCTTTTGCTTTCGAAACATCGAGTCCCGCGCGTGAGCCTATCAAAAATATCCTGCCACTTTTTTGCTTCATCATTTGCAAAAATATTGGGCGGACCATGTTATAAGTAGTTTCAAAATTTAGTTGATATTGTTTGTGAATATCACTTGTGGTTGTGGCTGCAATATTGGCCATTGCAAAACCACCCGCCGTTAAAACAGCCACCTGAATTTCGCCATGCTTTTTAAAAAAGTTTTCTGTGAATTCCTGGCATTGTTCTGAACTCAACAGATCCAGTTTTACTTCCTTATATTTTTCATGAGAATCCCCAACATCAGAAGAACCATGACGCACTGTTCCGGTAA
>JBDSHT010000405.1:0-7932 GCA_039918315.1 Ginsengibacter sp.
AAGTGGGATATTAAATTGTTTGCAAATTGTTTGCAAATGAAAAAAGCAGTTATGAAATAAACTTCATAACTGCCTGATTTTCAAGTGGGCCCACCAGGACTTGAACCTGGGACCACCTGATTATGAGTCAGGTGCTCTAACCAACTGAGCTATAGGCCCAAATTATCATTGCGATAATTTTAAGGACTGCAAAAATAGAAAAATTCATGAACTGAACAGAAATATTTTTGAGTTCTTTAAAAGTAACCCATAAAAAATAAACTTCAGCAGGAAGTGCTTTATGGAAAGGGCTTCCGCAAATTAGCAATCAAAAGAATTATTGGGCGAGATACACAAACCATCTGTTGTTATTTTTTAAAAAGCAAAACAAAATATTCTATTTTTACCGCCATTCAAAAATAAGCATGGACACTATTTCAGAAAATATAAAAGCATTTTTTCAAAGCTTCTCATCCGAAGAAATAACGAGTTTTGAAAAACTCCCTAAGTCGGGTGGAGATAGAATTTATTTTAGAGTAACTACTCCTACAAAATCATACATCATTACCTACAATGAAAACATCAGCGAGAATGACGCCTTTCTTCATTTCACTGAACATTTTCATAAAATAAATGCCCCGGTACCGGTTATTCTTTTGAAACATCCAGATGGCAAAATGTATGTTCAGCAGGATTTTGGGACGGTGTCATTATTGAATGAATTAGAGAAGCATGGTCAGAATGATTATGTGTTTAGTCTTTTTCAAAAAAGTCTTAAAAGCCTTGCTGCGCTTCAGATTGGCGGTATAAAAGAATTCGATTTTTCCTTTTGCCTTACGTCTGCTGAATTTGGTAAACAGGCGATCATGAGCGACCTGCTTTATTTCAAATACTATTTTTTAGATACCCTGAAAATTCCTTATGATAAAGAAAAACTGATAGAGAATTTTGAAACCCTGAGTTCCTACCTTTCTCATGCGAATCATAAATATTTTATGTTCCGCGATTTTCAAAGCAGGAACGTTTATGTGCAGGATGACGAAGTTCACTTTATAGATTACCAGGGTGGAATGAAGGGCGCGTTACAATACGATGTGGCTTCATTATTATGGCAGGCTCGTGCTAACCTGACAGAGGATTGGAAAAATAATTTGCTTGAATATTATATGGATTGTGTCAGTGAATTTTTAGGCGAACCAATTGACAAGATAGAGTTCGTTAATCAATACAATGGATATGTACTTATAAGGCTGATGCAGGTTTTGGGCGCTTATGGTTTCCGTGGATTATTTGAAAGGAAGGCGCAATTTCTAACCAGCATTCCTTTGGCATTGACCAATCTAAAATGGTTTGCCGCTAACAAAAAAATGGGAGTATCCTTG
Source organism: Ginsengibacter sp. (assembly GCA_039918315.1). GTDB lineage: Bacteria > Bacteroidota > Bacteroidia > Chitinophagales > Chitinophagaceae > Ginsengibacter. The sequence goes on from JBDSHT010000405.1 coordinate 1,362, forward strand.
CCGGAGTATGATAGAGTTGTGCAATTGATTGTGAAAGACGAAGTAGTAAATCGATTCAAACCCATCCAGGCAAATGACGATACTTCGTTGATTGTTATAATAAATAGTTTCTCTTTTATCAAATCCGGGTATCCAACCGACTCCGGTAAGAATGGCGGTGGGTTTGTGTTTGATTGCAGAGGGCTACTAAATCCCGGTAGATTTGAGGAATATAAAACGCTGACAGGACGCGATAAACCGGTAATAGATTTTTTAGAACAACAAACTAAGATGCCTGAATTTTTAAACGGAGTTTTTAACTCGGTGGACATCAGTGTGGAAGATTATATCACCAGAAATTTTTCATCATTAATGATCAATTTTGGATGCACGGGTGGCCAGCATAGGAGTGTATATGCTGCAGATGCTCTGGCACGGTATTTACGAAATAAGTACAATGTGAAAGTTGAATTGAATCACCTGGAACAAGGGATTTATGAAAAGAAAGGGTTTGAATAAATCAGCAAGAATACAATTGTAAATGCAACGAAGTAATTTTTTTCAAATGAGTGGTGTCAATTTAAATTGTAGAAAATGAAAGCAATGATACTGGCTGCAGGCCTCGGCACACGCCTTAAACCTTTTACTGATAATCATCCCAAGGCATTGGCTATTGTAAATGGCAAAACATTATTGCAAAGAAATATCGAATACCTCGGGGGATTTGGGATTAAAGATGTGATCGTAAACATTCATCATTTTCCTGAACAAATAAAAGAATTGGTTGAAAAAAATAAAGGCTTTGGAAGCAACATTTCTTTTTCTGATGAAAGCAATGAAGTGCTCGAGACTGGTGGTGGTTTAAAAAAAGCAGCTTGGTTTTTTGAAGGCGAAAAAGAACCTTTTGTTTTGATGAACGTGGATATTCTAACGAGTCTTAATCTTCATGAAATGATTGCTTGCCATAATAATGAGAAGCCACTTGCAACCCTTGCCGTGTCTGTTCGTTTCACCTCACGCTATTTTCTTTTTGATGAAAGAGATTATTTAAGCGGCTGGAAAAATACAAAAACCGGAGAGCAGATAATGGTTCGGCAGGCTGAAAAGCTTACTGAAAAAGCCTTCAGCGGCATTCATGTTATTTCTCCTAAAATCTTTTCGTTGATAAAGCTAAAGGGGAAATTTTCCCTGGTGGACCTGTATCTTGGTCTGGCTAAATCAAACATTATTTTTGCATACACCCACAGTAATTCAAAATTCATTGACGTGGGCAAACCAGAAAGCATTTTAAAAGCGGAGAAATTATTTAAATGAAAACAGGTTATTATTTTCACGATAGAAAAATAATAACCTGTTGAGAAGAGCTTAAAAAAAGCCTTGCTATTTCTTTGCTTCGAACAAATCGGATTTTGAAACCACCTTCACTTTGTCTTTATTCTTAAGCGTTTTTGAAACTACATCATAAGGGCCTGTAACTACCTGTTCGCCTTCTTTCAATCCGCTGATTACTTCAATATTATTGATATCCTGGATGCCCGTTTTTACTATTTGTTGTCTCACAGTTCCGTCGGCAGCTACCACAAATACCACTTCATCTACATCATTATCCATTGAAAAACTCTCAGTGCCCGAAGTTGAAGATACCGTCGCAGGTTTATTTTCACTTTTCATTCCGGATGAATCTTTATCCCTCGTTGTTACAGAGTTTATTGGAATAGCCAAAACGTTTGCGTGGATTTTTGTTTTTATATCGGCACTCGCACTCATCCCCGGTCTGAATGGAAAATTTTTCTTCTTCGTTGGATCAATTAAATCTTTGTAAGAATCAGGATTGATGCGAATATAAACTTTGTAATTAGTAACGTCGGTACTTGATGTGGCCAATGCGCTTTGTGAAGCCGCACCATTATTGCTGCTCGCAATTTGTGTAACCACCCCTGTAAATTTGCGGCCTGTAAAAGCATCTACTTCTATAACGGCACTATCTCCTAAATGTACTTTGGGAATATCGTTTTCACCAACATCTACCCGTATTTCTATTTTGCTCATGTCCGCAATTCGCATCATTTCGGTACCTGCCATCATCGAACTACCAACCACGCGCTCTCCTTCTTTTACACTTAATAATGAAACAATGCCACTCATCGGAGCTTCCAAAGTCGCACGGCTAATATCTTTATTAGCTTTTTGCAAACCGGCAACCGCGCTTTGTACGCTTGCTTCGCTTCCTCTAATGCCTTGTCTGGCCGCGTTTAAATTTGCTGTTGCAGTTTTGTATGCGGCATCAGCCGTGTTGAATTCATTTTTGGAAATTACCTTCTGATCAAACAGTTGCTTTTGCATATCGTAGGTCTTTTTAGCCTGATCAAGTTGCGCATTCAAAGCCGCTAACGAAGCGGTTGCATTTGCAACCTGGGCCTTCTGTTGATTTACAATAGCAGCAGCCTGGTCTCTCTGGGTTGCATAAATATCACCATAAATACGTGCGAGCACCTGACCCTTTACCACACTATCACCTTCTTCCACGTTTAGTTCAACGATCTCTCCGGAGATGTCCGGGCTTAATTTTACTTCCACCTCAGGATAAATTTTACCACTCGCACTCACTGTTTCAACGATAGTTGTGGTAATTACTTTTTCAGCAGAAACCCTTTTCCCTTCGTCTTTACCGAGCATTCCCGATTTTTTGAGAATAATCAGCACCGCGATCAAGGCTACTAAAATAATTATTACCCATTTTAATTTCTTATTCATAAAATTCGTTTCTGTTTTTTTGTTAGAATCACGTTTTGAGAATTTACCCGTTACATGTCCTGACTATTTTAACTCTGTTATTTATTTAAAGTAAAAGCTAAATCGATTATAATTTAATTCCCTGCCCTTTATAAAATTCAAGCACTTTCATTTTGAAAACATAATCAAATTGATTGGATACATATTGAAGTTTGGCTCTGAATAAATTATTTTGATTCGTTACCAATTCAAGCGTTCCCATCATTCCCACATTATAACGAATAGTGGAATAGTCATAACTTTTTTGTGCAGATTCCACAGCTTTTCTTGATGATGTAAATTTCTCCAAAGCAATTAATGCTGCGTTATATGCCTGGTAAATATTTTGTTTCAGGTTCTGATTATCGTGGCTTTTTTGGTATTCCAGATTCCTGATATTTATCTTACTTCTTTGGTAGTTGGCTTTTGCCTGCCATCCATTGAAAATGGGCACTGAAAGATTGATTCCTATCGACTGTCCAAAGTTATTACTGAACTGAGTACCCAACGATTTAGAAGTAATATAACCACTTTTGCTGCCTTGAGTAAATACAGGTTTTTGCACATCTACAAAGCCTCCGGAGCCATCCGGTATCACAAGACCGCTTGGTGAATAACCGCTGAAAACCTGACTATATGCGGGAGCACGAAAATATCCATAATTAGTACCGAGGCTTCCAAATCCAGATATAGACGGATACAAGCCACCTTTCGCTGCTAAGGAATTACTTTCTGCCGCTTTAAGATTAAAATCATTAAATCTCTGTTGGGGCAAATTCTTTAATGCTAATGCAAACACATCCTGGGGTTGCAATTCGCCAATAGGATCCAAAGGAATTTGCTCTACCGGAGGTTCTGCTATTTCAAAAGGAGATGCAGCATCCAGGTTCATATTGGCCATTAGCAAATATTTCGATTGGGTTACATTTCCAATTGCTGAAATTAAATTAGCACTGTCATTTGCGAGTTGTGCTTCCAGCTCCACCGAATTTAAAGGAGGTAACGCACCGGCATCTACCTGCTTTTTTACAATATCTAATTGTGAAATGGATTGATTTACCTGCACTTCTGCAATCTTCTCCTGCTCGCGTGCCAGTAAAATCTGCAAATATGAATTAGCAACCTGCAAGGAAATATCGTCTTTCAATTTTTCGGTAGCGGCTTTGGATGCTTGCAGAGACCACTCATTTGCCTGGATGGTATTCTTCTTCGAAAACCAATTAAAAATCTCTACGCTGCTTTGTAAATTCAATCCAACTGAAAAGAAGTTTTGATTTTCCAGGATACCGGTCGAAGGATTTTGCGATTTTCCGAAACGGTAACTTTCATTATTGCTGAAACTTCCTGAAGGAAGTTGAGACAGTTTGCTTTGCTTATGAGTAATAGCGGAAATCTCACTTTGCAATTCACTTTGTTTGATAGAAATATTATTCTCCATTGCGTAGGTTACGCAATCCTGCAAACTCCATTTTTTTTGGGCCTGGGTTACCAATGCCATTAGTAGGCAAGGGACTAAGATTAAACTTTTAAGACGCATGAGACAAAAATAATCTTTTGAATGATTAAATAGTTAGTGTTAGGATAAAAGGCAAATACAATATGTGAGAAAGGGGAAGTGATATATAAGCACTTTTATAACGATGCAAAAGTCATAAAACCTAAGGGTTCATTTATCCAATTGATTGAAATCCCCTTTTCAAATCATCAATAATATATTGAGGCTCCTCCAGTCCAACATAAAGCCTGATGCGGCGATGTTCATCATTGTTTACATCAAAGTCTTCTTTTTTAATAGAGGTGCATCCCGGCATAATTAAAGATTCATGTCCGCCCCAACTTACAGCCATTAAAATGTGCTTAAGGCTGTTGCAAAACATTTCTATTTCATCTACCGTTTCTACTTTTAAAATAAAGGAAAATAATCCGCCTGCTCCTGTCATTTGCTTTTTTGCAAGTTCGTATTGTTTAAATTTTTCATCAAAAGGAAATAGCACTTCCTGAACTTTTGTACAAGTTCTCAAATACTCAACAACAACTCTGGTGGTAGCAGAAACCCTATCCATTCTTATAGGTAGTGTGCGCAATCCACGGATCAGCAACCATGCATTAAACGGTGTAGTGCCTATTCCCATATTCATGTATTCACTTTCGAATATTTTTTTAATCATTTTTTTGCTACCGCAAAGCACGCCGGCTACCACATCACTATGGCCGTTGATGAATTTAGTTGCGCTTTGCAATACCAAATCAATTCCCAACTCAATTGGCCTCTGATATAAAGGAGTGCAATAACTATTATCGCAAATGGTAATAATATTTTTCGCTTTTGCCAGTTTAGCAACAGCTTCCAGATCCTGTAGATTAAAGCTCCATCCATTAGGTGTCTCCAAATAAATAACAGTCGTATTGGGCAGAATAGCATTTTCAAAATTGCGTATGTCGCTGCCGTCTATATAAGTAGTGGTAACATTGAACCTTGGCAACACATTGTCAAATAATTTCTGTGCCCAAGTGTAAGGCTTGGCCACCGAAATGATATGATCCCCACTTTTTACATTGGCCAGCACCGCGGTAAAAACAGTCCCTGCACCGCTGTTGAACACGAGGCAATCCTCAGCACCATCAAGAGCCGCCAGCTTTTTTGCCAAAATATTTAAAGTAGGATTGGTCGCCCTGCTATACAAAAAAGTTGAAGACTCATCTTCGAGTGCACCTCTAAAATCTTCTACAGTTTCGAAAGAAAAGTTACTGGTTTGCATTATGGGAGGCACAACCGCATTATAATATTTATCACGATCTTCTCCCAGTTCATTGATTATATAAGAAACATCCATGTAAAACTATTTTTAATTTTAAAAGCAAAATACATTTTCAAAAATTACTTTCAAAGGTAACAGCTGAAATAAAATAATCAGATTCAAAAAATACATTTTTAACTCCTGCGTTTGTATTAAGATCATTTACAAACCTGTTTTTATATAAGACAAACCAATACCATTTACTTTTGTATTATTAAACCTATCCATGAAATACTTTTTAATTTTTCTACTAATTATCTCGGGTCCTTCTTACGGGCAAAATACTGCTCCTGTTGATTCTGCCAAGACTCTTGAAAATATTATTGTAAACGCTTATGGCAACAATCAAAAATTAATAGATGTGCCTGCGGCAATAAGCCTCGTTAGTAACAGGGATTTGAACCGCTATGATAATACCAGTATTATTTCCAGCCTCAATACAAAACCCGGAGTAAGAATGGAAGAACGTTCACCAGGAAGTTATCGTCTAAGCATACGTGGTAGCTCGCTTCGCGCTCCGTTCGGAGTTAGAAATGTAAAGGTGTATTATGATGGAATTCCCTTTACCGACCCAGGAGGAAATACCTATCTAAATCAATTGGGATTTTATAATGTGCGCTCAGTGGAAATTATTAAGGGACCGGCCGGAAGCCTTTATGGTGCTGGTACAGGAGGAGTTTTGCTGTTGAAAAATGATATAAATAATTTCAATCCGGGCGCTTCCGTTTTTTATAGCACAGGTAGTTACGGATTGCAAAATATAAATGTGAACGTGCGTTTTGGAAAAGAAGACATGCAAAACACAATTAATTTTCAACACCAAACCAGCGACGGTTACCGGAATAATACCGCCATGAAACGGGACGTATTAACATGGGATGCCGTTCTAAAAAAGAATGAGAAAAGTATATTGCAGGCGCATTTCGTTTATGGAGATATGAATTACCAAACCCCCGGCGGACTTACTAAAGCAGAATACAATTCGAATGCCCGGCAGTCGAGACCGGGAACTGATAATGCAA
>JBDSHT010000406.1:0-16581 GCA_039918315.1 Ginsengibacter sp.
AACAGTATAGCGACCTCGGAAGTGGCTTCCAGATTGCAATGCGTGACCTCGACATTCGTGGTGCAGGAAATATGTTGGGCGGCGAGCAAAGTGGCTTCATTGCAGAGATTGGTTTCGAGATGTATCAAAAAATATTAGATGAAGCCATTCGCGAATTGAAGCGCAGCGAGTTCCGGGATCTCTTTAAAGATGAAATTCAAAAACAGGATGATTTTGTTTCGGATTGTAGCATTGATACCGATCTGGAAATTTTAATTCCAGATGAATATGTGGAAAGTATTACTGAAAGATTGAGCCTTTACTCGAGGTTGGATAATTGCGAAACAGAAGAAGAACTCGAAGCCCTTCACAAAGAAATGGAAGATCGCTTTGGACCTGTGCCCGCCCGCGTGGAAGACCTGTTTATTACCGTGCGTTGCAGAAAAATAGCTGTTGATCTTGGCTTCGAAAAAATGATTTTGAAGAGTGAATTATTAAAATGTTTCTTTGTAGGAAACCCAGATTCACCTTATTTCCAAAGTAAAACTTTTGAGGGAATTCTTTTTTTCATACAAACAAAAACCAACAAGGCAAAATTGAAGCAAGTTGGAAAGCACGGTATATTGATAGTTCGTGATATACCTAGCATGGACGAACTGTATCAGTTTCTAAAACAAATGCAGAAAAACACCATTACTCATTAGCCTTTTACCCGTCGATTTTTAAAGAATTTCTCACTCTTTTGTTTACGAAAAAATCTATACTTTCGTTAGCAAATTATAGCATCATGAAAAGATTATCCACCTGGGCACGCGCCCATGCTGCAATTTCGCGTTTCGTTATTGTTTGCATTTATATTCTATTAAACATTTTCGGACTCTTTGTTGGCGACATTTTAAATTCGATGGGCCTTGAATTTAATCCAATCGTTTGGTTTGTCCTCATGCTTGCAACCTTGGTCGGAGTTTTTATATATCCATCAAGAAAATTGAAAACCAGTTACAAAAATTTTTATAAAAGACAAAAATTTGCAGATGGAATTTTAATCACTTCCACTTTCTTTTTTATTATTTATTTCGGTAACACTTTTGGACACCGGCCACAAACTTCGGTAGCTCCTTCATTTGCCGTTTCAATAATGAAGACCGGTTTTTCCTCAACAAATGTGGTGTCTTCAAAAAAAGAAGTCAGAAAGAATCTGCGTCAAAAAATTAAAGAAATTAGGAAACAGTATAAACAATCTACAAAAGGACAAAAAACACTGTATATAATCTTGGCCATTCTTGCGGCAGCCGGGTTAATTTATTTGATGCTTGGGCTTTCCTGTAGTATCGCCTGCTCAGGCTCGGAGGCATTAGCCTATATCGTGGGAGGCGTAGGAATAGGCGCGATAATTTTTGGACTGGTTAAATTAATTCAACGCATCACCAGGGGAAAGCGAGTCGTTGATTAAAGTAGATGGACTAGTTTGAAAGATTCATTTTCGTGTTCGCGAAAAACTATACCGCATTCTCTTTTAGAACATTTTCAATCCGTTCTTTGAGCGTGTCAAAATCGGTGTATCCCTGTGCCACCATATAAAATTTCGTTTCACTTAACTGGATAAATACAGCCGGAAAACCGGCAACATTAAGTTGCTTACAAAGTGCAAATTCATAATAAGCCTGCTCTTTATATTCCTCTTCGTTTAACTTTTCGTAAAACAATTCGGTATCGATATTATATTTTTCCAACAACAGGCGATAGGCCTCATCATCAGTAAGGTCACGGCCTTCAAAGTGAAGTGCATATTGCAGATCAGCAGCAAAACTTATTTGCAGATCAGGGTAGAATTCCTTAAAAACACACAAAGCAATTGCAGGCTTTTCAGAATTTGGAAACCAATCACTCGCTTCAGGATGACGGATATGCCATAGATAATCTTCTCCAAATTTAGCACCGGTAAGTTGTTCCACATTCAGGTATTCCTGTTCAATATATTTTGCTGTAGCACCTATGGCCACCGGTTCTTCGGGCAAGATCATTCCGCCTGAAAGCACTTCAAAACTGAATGTGCCTTTGTATTCTGAAAATACTTTTTTAATTACTTCGCTGAAACCATAGCACCAACCGCAGTATGCGTCGTAACAATAGATTAGTGTTTTCATGAAGCAAGGTTACTTAAGAAAGTTCATATTCTTTCATTAATAGATCAGAAGGAATTCTCAACTTTTTATGGAATATCCTAATCATATTTAAAGACATTCGTTTTTTGTAATTCAGTACTTTGCTAACTGTTCCTTTGTCCCCAAACTCTTTCGCAAGATCCGCAGCTTTGTAGCCAAATTCTTCCATTCTTATTTTTATAATCTCTACCGGATCCATATCAGGAATTGGCCATCTGGTTTCCTGATATTTTTTCATTAGCAAGACCAAAAGCATTTTTTCTTTATGGTCATCCGACCCTTTAACTGAATCTCTCAATTCTTCATAACGAGCAACTACTTTCTTATATGAAGCGTCGTTTTCTATTAAAAACCATTTTTGTGTAGGCATTAGCAATAATATTAAATTGTTTCCGGGTTAATTTTATCATATTCTCTATGAGTTCCTATAAATCTTACTTCTACAATTTGATCAGTATAATCAATATAGGTGATAAGCCGGTAATTATTGTGTACAATTTCAAATCTGGCTCTGTTATTCTTTATCATTTTTGCTTTTGGAAAATCAAATAATACATCTTGACGCTTTTTCCAAATTGCTTTTTCAGCTACTAATCTCCACACATAAAGGCTTTTTCGTGAGTCAGCATGTTTCTGCGCAAATTCAACAAGCCTTTCAGGATAAATTATTACCATAATAAAGAATTGCCATTTGTAACAATGGTAAAGATAATAAAAGTTGGCAAATTGCCAACTTTTAAAAACTATTTTTCCTCTTTGATTTATTAATGAGCCTCCAGCCAATTCACTCCTTCTCCTATTTCTGCTTCCACAGGAACATCATTTGGCAAAATCATAGCATTTTTCATACCTAATATAATAAGTGGCTTTATAATATCCACTTCAGGTTTATAAGCATCAAACACCAATTCATCATGCACCTGCAAAATCATTCTCGATTTAAAACCTTGCTTTCTAAACTCGTGAAACAAGTTTATCATCGCTAGTTTTATCATATCCGCAGCAGTGCCCTGTATGGGAGAATTAATCGCATTCCTTTCTGCAAACCCACGTACTGTCCAGTTTGAGGAGCTGATATCTTTCAGCCAGCGCTTGCGCCCCATAAGGGTTTCCACATAACCATTCTTTTGGCAAAAGGCAATGGTTTCATCCATGTATTTTTGTATCCCTGAAAATTCTTTTTTATAAGCATCAATAATATCTTTAGCTTCTGTTCTGCTTACACCAATATTTTCAGCCAAGCCAAATGCGCTCTGTCCATAAATGATTCCAAAGTTTACACTCTTCGCACGGTAACGCATTTCCTTGGTCACCTCACCTTCAGGCACATTAAACACTTTTGCGGCAGTAGCTGTATGAATATCTTTCCCTGCTTTGAACGCTTCACTCATGGCCGGATCACCACTTATGGCGGCAACAATTCTTAATTCTATCTGAGAATAATCCGCAGAAATAATCAGGTGATCACTATCTCTCGGAATAAATGCTTTTCGTATTTCTCTGCCCCGCGCAGTACGAATCGGAATGTTTTGCAGGTTAGGATTATTACTGCTAAGCCTTCCTGTAACGGCAATCGCTTGTGCATAATTTGTATGAACTCTATTGGTTTTTTTGTTAATCAATTGTGGCAATGCGTCCACATAAGTCGAGCGTAATTTGGTAAGCTCTCTAAAATTTAAAATGTCTTCAACGATCGGATTCTCTTTCGCCAATTTCAAGAGAACATCTTCTCCTGTTGCATGTTGACCGCCCTTTGTTTTTTTTGTTTTTTCACCAATCTGCATTTTTTCAAACAACACTTCACCCAATTGTTTGGGAGAAGCAAGATTAAATTTTATGCCTGCCTGTTCATAGACACTTGCTTCACATTTTGCTGCTTCCTTTTCCAGTTCTTTTGAATAGTCATTTAAAAAATCAACATCTACATTCACTCCTTCAAACTCCATATTCATAAGCACTTGCAGCAAAGGAACTTCCACTTCACGAAAAACTTTTTCTACACTTTTCTCTTTTAAAATCGGCTCGAAAGTTTGCTTCAACTGTAGCGTAATATCCGCATCTTCCGCTGCATATTCTTTCGCCAATTCCACATCTACGTCACGCATGTTTCCCTGGTTCTTTCCTTTCTTTCCAATCAACTCAGTAATAGAAACCGGCAAGTATCCAAGGTATTGTGCACTCAACAAATCCATGCCCCTACGTCCTTCACTTTCCATAACATAATGAGCCAACATAGTATCGAAAAACTTTCCTTTCAATTCTATTCCATACCATTTTAAGATCAGCAAATCATATTTTATATTTTGACCAATCCATGTTTTTGTTTCGTCATTAAACAAAGGAAGAAACTGATCAAGAATTTTTTTGGTAGCCTCCCGATCTTCAGGACAAGGAACATAATAACCTTCGCCTTTTTTAAAGGCAAAACTTAAGCCTACTAACTCGGCTTCATTCGCATCCAGGCCGGTAGTTTCTGTATCAAAGGAAATTTCATTTTGCGCGGATAATATTTTCACAAGGTTTGCAATTGCCTCTTCGCCTTGCACGAGAAAATAATTGTGCGGAGTGTTGTTGATATTTTTTTCTGCAATCAAACCAGGCTCTTCTTCCTCTACTTTTTCATCTTTAACTTTTGACACCATAGGTTCCACCACTCCACCAAAAAGATCTGTTTGAACCACCGTCTTTTCCATAGCAAAAACTGTGTATTGATCCCCCAAAATTCTTTTACCTAAAGTTTTAAATTCCAGTTCGGTAAAAATTTCTTTCAATGCTTCTTTATCGTATTCTTTTATTCTAAAATCTTCTTCGTGAAATTTGCATGGTACTTCAGTAATGATTGTCGCCAACTTTTTAGACAAAACTGCCATCTCTTTTCCCGCCCTGATTTTTTCACCCAAAGCACCTTTTATATTATCGGCATCCGCCAGCACATTCTCCAGTGAATCGTACTGCGCCAATAATTTAGCTGCTGTTTTTTCTCCTACGCCGGCAATGCCCGGAATGTTATCGCTCACATCGCCCATAAGGCCTAAAATATCAATAACCTGTTTTACATTTTTTATTCCCCATTTATCGCAAACTTCTTTTTCACCCATTATCTCTACACTACCACCCTGGTAACCTGGTTTGTAAATGCGAATATTTTCTGTAACCAATTGACCAAAATCCTTATCAGGCGTAACCATAAAAACCTGGTATCCTTCCTTCTCCGCCTGCTGCGCAAGTGCTCCAATTATATCATCTGCTTCATACCCGTCGCATTCTACTACAGGCAAATTAAATCCTTCAATTATTTTTTTAATATCCGGAATTGATATCAGCAAATCTTCAGGTGCAGCCTGCCTTTGCGCTTTGTACGCTGCAAATTCTATATGCCGTTCTGTAGGAGCATGGGTATCAAAAGCAACTGCTAAATGAGTAGGATTTTCTTTCTTGATCAGATCGACCAAAGTGGTCGTAAAGCCATATTGCGCGTTAGTATTTTTTCCTTTCGAGGTTATTATCGGGCTGCGTATCATTGAATAATAAGCACGATAAATCAGCGCCATCGCATCAAGCAAAAAAAGTTTTTTCTCCATTTGGTAAAAATAACACAAACGGATTTGGCAGCAATAAGGACATGAAAAGTCTTATGCTCTGTTGATTAAAAACGTTTTTGAAAAAACTAAAACCTTGACTTAATGTAGTAGGGCAACATAGTACGCCATGTAGGCCAGTCGTGCTTCATATCCGGACCCCAAATATCAAGCTCGTAATTAATTCCCTTATCATAAAGAACTCCTGCAAATGCGCGTGAAGCTTCAGGATCTTCATAATCACCTTCGCCGGAAAGAATATGAATATGATGGCTATTGCGAATGTGATCAAGGTACCATGGATCAGAAAGATTAGGTACATAATTCATGGGAGAATTAAAATAAACCTGGTCATCATTGTATCCTTTTGTGTATTCATGCAAATCGTAAACGCCGCTCATGGCAATGACTCCATTAATAAGATCAGGACGCTTTAAAAATAAATTCATGCTGTGCAATGCGCCAAAACTGGCACCGCTAACGATGATCGGAGTATCTGCCGAAGTATGTGTTTGTATAAATGGGATAACCTCATTGAAAATATAATTATTAAACTGATTGTGGCGGATCGCTTTATGCTCACCCAACATTTCATTACTTAACCAGCTTTCATTATTCATACTGTTGACAGAAAACACTTTTATTTTTCCTGCATCAATAAATGGAGCCAGGCTATCAATTAATTGGAAACGTTCGTATTCTAAATAATCGGCCGCAGCGGTGGGTACTAATAATAATGCAAATCCAAAATCGCCGTAAGTAACTATTGGCATTTCTCTTTCGAGGGAAGGGCTGTACCATGAGGTGAGTTCTCTTTTCATATAGCAATTTGAATGAGTACACAAAATAATAAATTCCCCAATGTAATTGGCACAAACTTTTTAATAAAAGAACTTAGATAAACCCACTACACTTTTGAAAATTCATTTAATTAAAAAATGTAACTTAATTTAGAGAGAGGCGAAAAAGATTAAAATGCCCGAAATTTCTCCTGTACATGGAAACAGATAAAACCACACTTATTGATCTTTCAATTTTTAATCACGAGGAAGATTTTTCTCTTTTTAATAAATTAAATCTGACTAAAACAGTAGGCGGAAGGGAAAAGCTGCGGCTGATTTTTAATAAGTCATTGAGCAATATTGATGACATTAAAAATGTACAAAGAACATTGCAGTTAATGAGCGAACATGAAGATGAATGGCCAGTGTTTATTAGCAACGGTTCCATCATGATGATCCATAAATTTTATGAAACCGCTATCGACGAACCGCCTGCGCATCCGACTATCAGCTCTGCACATTACTATAAATTATTTCACGCGCCGGATTATTCATTAATAAAATATTCAATTGGCCATGCGTTTGATTTTATAAAAGGAATGCAGCAAATCATTGCAATTTTCAATACAGAAAATGCTCCTGCAAATTTGAAAATGAAGTTGGATAAAGCAAACCTTCTTGCCGGAACACACCAACTAAAAGTAATAGCACAACGCAGAAAAAAAGATGAACTCACCATAATCGAAACGCTTGGGCTGGCACATTATTTACGATATCATTATAAGCAGCAATTGTTTGAGTTGATAGAAATATATTTTCACCTGGATGCATGGTTTGGAATGATGAAGGCAAATCAAAAATTTCAATTGTCTTTTCCTGAATTTATCATTACCGAAAATCCTATTCTGGAAGCTAAAAAATTATTTCATATTTTATTACCTGAGCCCGTTGCTTACGACGTGGAATTAAACCAGGAGCATAATTTTATTTTTCTCACGGGAGCCAACATGGCCGGTAAAAGTACTTTCATAAAAGCGGTGGGAAGTGCTGTATTCCTTGCCCACATTGGCATGGGCGTGCCCGCTAAGAGTATGAAACTTTCTGTATTCGATGGTTTGCTCAGCAACATTAATGTGCAGGATAATGTGGCCAAAGGCGAAAGTTATTTTTATAATGAAGTACAAAGGATAAAAAATACAATTCTAAAAGTAAATGACGGAAGAAAATGGCTTATACTTATTGATGAATTATTTAAAGGCACCAATGTACAGGACGCGATGAAATGTAGTTCAGTGGTGATTGAAGGATTGATCAAAATAAGAAAGTCATTATTTATTTTGTCCACTCACTTATATGAAATCGGGCACAATCTCCAAAGGCATCCGAACATCGATTTTAAATATTTTGAGACTGATGTAAAAGACGAGAAACTCACATTTAGCTACCAGTTAAAAGAAGGCATCAGCAGTGATAGACTGGGCTACCTGATTTTAAAAAGAGAAAAGGTTATCGATTTGTTGGATAGTTTATAGATTTTAATTTCTAAAATTTAGGATTAAATAGAACAGTCAGGATTTAAAATTAGTCCCAGTTTTGAAACCTTAGTAGTCCCTCCATAAGCGCGCCGATGTTTCGCTAAAAACTTTAAAAACACTGCCTTCAATTCGCGGAATTCGTGCCTAAAATTCGTGTTTAAAAAATGTAGTTGTATAGAAGAAATTGCTGCACGCACAAATTTAGTTTTAGAAAGTTCTACTAAGGTTTCCGCTTTATTTTAATACCTGATTTAACGAGTGTGAATTTCATTTCCGACTCATGATGCTTTTGCAAAATAATTAATCTAATTTCAGTATATGTTAGTCAAAACTTTCGGCAGTGCTGTGTATGGTGTAGAAGCCATCACTATTACAGTGGAGGTAAATGTGAGCAGTGGAAAATTCACATCGATTGTAGGTCTTGCTGATAATGCGGTCAAAGAAAGTCTTGAAAGAATGGAGAGCGCAATCAAAGCCAATGGCTATCATTTTCCAAGAATAAAAGTAGTTGTAAATCTGGCACCAGCGGACATCAAAAAAAGCGGTACTGCCTTCGATCTTCCTATTGCCATGGCCACTTTAGGAGCGAGTGAACAATTAGAAAATGCAGAGAAACTAACTGACTATGTGATCATGGGAGAACTAAGTCTTGATGGAACTGTGCGACCCATAAAAGGAGCATTGCCGATTGCCATACAGGCAAGAAAAGAAAATTTTAAAGGTCTTATTTTACCCAAAGAAAATGCCCGCGAAGCGGCGATGGTTAACAAGTTGGCAGTATATGGTGTGGGCCACATCAGCGAGGTAATCGATTTTTTTATTGATGAAAATTCTATTCAACCAACGGTGGTAAATACACGTGAAGAATTTGCCCATGCGCAAAGTGATTTTGAGATTGATTTCTGCGATGTGAAAGGCCAGGAAAATATAAAGCGGGCTTTGGAAATAGCTGCGGCGGGTGGTCATAATGCGATTCTTATTGGGCCGCCGGGGGCGGGAAAAACCATGCTGGCAAAGCGATTGCCAACTATACTTCCTCCATTGAGTTTACAGGAAGCTTTAGAAACCACGAAAATACATAGCGTTGCCGGTAAACTTCCTGAGAATGCCACACTCATTTCCAAACGGCCTTTTCGCTCACCACATCACACCATTTCCGATGTGGCATTAGTGGGTGGCGGAGGTATGCCACAGCCCGGTGAAATTTCTTTGGCGCACAATGGAGTGTTGTTTTTGGATGAACTACCGGAATTTAAAAGAACGGTTTTGGAAGTAATGCGCCAACCCATGGAAGAAAGAAAAGTTACTATTTCACGGGCAAAAGTTGCGTTGGATTTTCCTTCCAGCTTTATGCTGATTGCTTCTATGAATCCCTGTCCATGCGGTTATTACAATCATCCGGAAAAAGAATGTAGTTGCCCTCCCGGCGCTGTTCAAAAATACCTGAATAAAATTTCGGGTCCTTTATTGGATCGTATTGACCTGCACGTAGAAGTGACTCCTGTTGCTTTCAGCGAATTATCTTCTACCCAAAATTTTGAAAAAAGCGAGACCATTCGTGAACGCGTAATTCGTGCAAGAGAAAAGCAGGAAGAAAGGTATAAAGAAAATGAAGGCGTTTATTGTAATGCACAAATGAGCAGTAAAATGCTGAAAGAAATTTGTGTAATAACGCAGGCAGGATCTAATCTTTTAAAGATTGCGATGGAGAAATTAAATCTTTCCGCGCGGGCTTACGACCGCATTTTAAAAGTAAGCCGAACCATTGCCGACCTTGCCAACAGCGATGATATAAAACCAGAGCATTTGGCAGAAGCCATACAATACCGAAGCCTTGACAGAGAAGGCTGGGCAGGATAACTGAGGATTATAAAATTTAGTTTTAATTAGAAATCAGATACAAAACGGAATTTCAATTTTTAGAAGAAATCGATAATTTATACCAAAAGCATCAACATTATTCAGGCATTTGAACTTTGAGCTATCTTGACTTCTGATTGCTGATAGCTCACTGCTTATAGCTGATACCTGATTGCTGATACCCCATACCTCATTACTTTTGCATTTATGAAATTACTTTTCACGTACCTAAAACCTTATAAATGGCTAATGGCTTTGACGCTTTTATTAGCGACCATCAATCAGGTTTTTTCCATGATGGACCCGTTGATTTTTGGTAAAATGTTCGACAAATTTGTAACCAATCCACACGTTGGCAATCGTACTCAATCTGAATTTTTATCACAAATATTGTTGTATCTGGGAATGCTAATCGGGGTAGCGATGGTATCGCGAATTGCAAAGGCATTCCAGGATTATTTTGGGAATGTGGTGGTACAGAAATTCGGAGCTAAATTATTTACGGATGGATTAAGACATTCGTTGAAACTTCCTTTCCAGGATTTTGAAGACCAACGCAGCGGAGAAACTTTATCCATCTTATCCAAAGTGAGAAGTGATACCGAAAAATTTATCACCTCATTTAATAATATCCTGTTTGGAATTCTAGTAGGTATCATTTTTATAACGGTCTATTCATTCTCTTTGCATTGGTCTATCATGCCGGTTTATTTAGGAGGAGTCATCGTATTGTCGATAATAACAAGCATCCTTAGCCGAAAAATAAAAGTTATTCAAAAAAAGATTTTATCAGAAACGAATACCCTGGCGGGAACCACGACTGAATCCCTAAGAAATATTGAGCTGGTAAAAAGTTTGGGACTAACTGAACAAGAAATAAACCGGTTGAACAATAACACATACAAAATATTGGGGCTTGAATTAAAGAAAGTAAAAAGCATTCGGACACTCAGTTTTATACAAGGCACTTTCGTCAATTTTCTCCGGCAGGCCATCATGTTTATTTTGCTTTGGCTGGTATTTAAGGACACGATTACTCCAGGTCAATTAATGACGTTGACATTTTATTCGTTCTTTATTTTTGGACCATTACAGGAGATTGGAAATATCATAATTTCTTATCGCGAAGCAGAAGCCAGTCTTGAGAATTTTCATGAACTCATGAAAAAAAGTCCTGAGCAAAAACCTACAACGCCAGCCAATTTTGGAGATATAAAAAATCTGGAATTTATTAATGTACGGTTCAAGCACCAATCAGCTCAGCATCCGGCATTATCAGATATCAGTTTCCAGGTAAATAAGGGAGAAACTATTGCGTTTGTTGGTCCATCAGGTTCGGGCAAAACAACATTGGTAAAATTATTAGTGGGTCTTTATATTCCTCAACAAGGAAAAATTTTATACAATAATATCGATCGTAATGATATTGATTTTGATGTGCTTCGAACACAGATCGGCTTTGTAACCCAGGACACACAACTGTTTGCCGGAACCATCAAAGAAAATTTATTGTTTGTAAATCCAAGTGCTACTGATGCGGAAATCATTACCGCATTGGAAAGATCCGCGTGTTACAATATTTTAGACCGTGCAGAAAAAGGAATTGAAACTGTTATCGGTGAAGGTGGTATTAAAATTTCAGGTGGAGAAAAACAAAGATTATCCATAGCCCGTGCGTTGCTGCGTCATCCGCGAATCTTGATTTTTGATGAAGCCACTTCTTCATTGGATTCGCTTACCGAAGAGCAAATTACAAATACCATAAAAGACGTTTCTTCAAAAAAAGAACAAATCACTATTTTGATTGCACACAGACTAAGCACGATTATGCATGCGGATAGAATTTATGTACTTGAAAAAGGCGAAGTAGTCGAAACTGGAAATCATGATGAACTTCTTTCAGAAATGGGATTGTATTATGCCATGTGGCGGCAACAAATTGGCGAAAGAAAAGAATTAGCCATGCAGGAATAGAATGCTTTTGTTCGTCTGCAAAACACACAAATCACACACGGTAATTCTATCAGTTATTGGAGTACAAATTAATCTCGGCTTTGATAAATCAAGATGTATTGTACCAGCATCGCAATAGAAGCTAAAGCAGCAACCACATAAGTAAGCGCAGCCCATTTCAAAGCATCCTTTGCATCTTCATGTTCCTTGCCTAAAGTAATGTGTGAATTATTCAACCATTTTAATGCTCTGTTGGATGCGTCAAACTCAACAGGCAAAGTGATTACAGAGAATAAAGTGGAAACGGCAAAAAGAATTATTCCAATTAATAAAATAGTAGAGTTCCCTCCGCCAACAGTGAATAATCCCAGCCCAATTAATATCACCCACTGAGATATATTGGTACTCAATTGAACAACAGGAACCAACGCACTTCTTAGCTTCAACATTGAATACGCTGTGGCATGTTGAACAGCATGGCCGCATTCGTGAGCAGCCACTGCAGCCGCAGAAACATTTCTACCCTCATACACATCCGGGCTTAGGTTTACAGTTTTCTTTGTAGGATCGTAATGATCGCTCAAGAAGCCGGGAACAGATACCACATTCACATCATAAATAGCATTGTCATGAAGCATCTTTTCTGCAATTTCCTTTCCGCTTAATCCGCTGCTGGTAGGCACTTTGCTATAGGCTTTAAATTTACTCTTCAGCCTGAACTGGACTATCATACCAAGCCCCATGAACAACAGGGAAATTATTATAATTGACATCGTCATTTCGCTAAAAATTTAAATACAAACTTACTCAAATTATCATTCAGATTACCTGTGAATTGGTTGTGAATTTGTTGTATTTCTCCTAAATAAAAAAGGGAGACAAAATCTCCCTTTATATAAAATTTTAAAAAGTAGTATTATTTAAACTGGTGGCCGATCTCTGTAGCAAGCGCAACCATTTGTTTGATACCATCTTCCGGTAAATTACCTTTCTTAAATTCGTTCAACACTTCTGGTAATTTGTTCTCCATTTCCAACAAGAATTGTTCTTCAAAAGCCTGAACATTCTTTACTGCCACATTTGATATTAGACCAAAAGTACCGAGGTAAATAATAGCCACTTGCTTCTCAACAGAATACGGAGAGAACTGAGGTTGTTTTAAAATTTCCACGTTCCTTTTTCCTTTTTCAAGAATAGATTTTGTAGCCGCATCAAGGTCGCCTCCAAATTTAGAAAAGGCTTCCAATTCACGATATGAAGCTTGTTCCAATTTCAATGTACCCGAAACTTTTTTCATGGATTTAATCTGTGCATTACCACCCACGCGACTTACAGAAATACCCACGTTAATCGCCGGTCTGATACCTGCGTTAAACAAAGTTCCTTCTAAGAATATCTGTCCGTCAGTAATTGAAATTACGTTAGTAGGAATGTAAGCAGATACATCACCAGCCTGTGTTTCAATGATCGGCAATGCAGTTAAAGAACCACCACCTTTCACCAAATGCTTAATATTTTCAGGAAGATCATTCATTTTCTGGGCCATGCCATCATTAGAAATAATCTTTGCCGCTCTTTCCAATAAACGACTGTGCAAATAGAACACATCACCAGGGTAAGCCTCACGTCCCGGAGGTCTTCTCAATAAAAGTGAAACCTCGCGATATGCTACAGCCTGCTTACTCAAATCATCATAAATAATTAAAGCATGACGACCGGTATCCCGAAAAAATTCACCGATAGCAGCACCCGCAAATGGAGCATAAAACTGGAGAGGTGCAGGCTCAGAAGCAGAAGCAGCAACGATTGTAGTGTACTCCATAGCTCCATGATCTTCCAATACTTTCATTACTCCCGCAATGGTAGAAGCTTTTTGACCAATCGCAACATAAATACAGTAAACAGGATTACCTGCTTTATAAAATTCTTTCTGATTGATTATCGTATCGATACAGATTGCACTTTTTCCGGTTTGTCGATCACCAATTACGAGCTCACGTTGTCCACGACCAATTGGAATCATAGCATCGATAGCCTTGATACCCGTTTGCAAAGGTTGCTTAACTGGCTCACGGAAAATTACTCCCGGCGCTTTACGCTCCAAAGGCATTTCATAAAGATCACCTTTGATTGGGCCTCTTCCGTCGATAGGATTTCCGAGCGTGTTGATAACACGACCTGCAAGTCCGTCACCCACTTTTATAGAAGCGATTTTACCGGTACGTTTTACCGTTTGGCCTTCTTTGATATCTCCGCTATCACCCATCAATACCACACCCACGTTGTCTTCTTCAAGGTTTAAGGCAATAGCTTTTACACCATTTTCAAACTCAACCAGTTCACCGGAACTTACGTTGTTCAAACCGTAAACACGGGCAATTCCATCACCAACCTGCAATACAGTACCTACCTCTTCAAGGTTAGATTCCACATCAAAGTTGCTGAGTTGGCTTCTGAGTATAGCCGAAATTTCATCAGGTTTAATATCAACCATAATTATGTATTTTTTGAGGCTGCAAAGGTAAGGAAAGCAATTGCAAAATCAAAAGTAAATGATACCAAATCTGAAATAATTACCGTGCGTTTTTCACGGATGTTTTGGGTGGATATAAACTTCGAAAGAAGCGAGCAAACGTAGCAATAGATTGGATTGACGATAGGTGATAGTTTGTCAAAATAAATTAAAAAAGCCACGCATTTTACAGCCTGGCTCCAAATATTTTTTCATCACAAATTCTCTTATCTCAGTTTATGAATATAATCGTTATTGGCAAACTGTTTCTTCACGTCATTCAGATCGCGTAAGATACTTGCATCAATTAATTTTCCTTCCATTTGCAATACGAATCCACCGATCAAATTCTCATCAACTTGAGTTTCCAGAGTGAGATTTTCAATTGAGGAAGCAGTTTTAATTTTCGTTACAAATGATTGAATCATCTCATCACTCAGTTTGGTAGCAGTGGTTAATTTTGCATTGTGCAAACCTTTAATAGTATTATACTGTTCCAAAAATGATGAAACAATTCCTGGCAAATTTGATTCCCTGACTTTATTACACAAAAGTTTCAAAAACGTTTGAAAAATCAATGATGTTTTTCCTTTTGTAACGGCATCAATTATCTTATACTTTTTATCAGATTTAATTACCGGACTGTTAAGCATTACTACAAACTCACGGCTGCTTTTAATTATATGCTGAAGCAATAACACATCCTGGCGCACCTCATCAAATTGATTTTTCTCGATAGAAATATCAACAAGACTCTTTGCATACCGCTGTGCTAAACGAGGATTATTCATAATAATTTAATTAATTCAGGTCAACATTTTGAGTAAGTTGCTGTATGTATTTCTCCTGGTCCTGCTGACTGCTAAGCTCGCGACGCAATACTTTTTCACTTACTTCTATGACTAAATTACCTACCTGGTTTTTTAAATCAGTAATAGCTGCCATTTTCTGCTGATGAATTACATTTTGCGCATCAGCAACTATTTTATTCATCTCCGCTTTTGCAACTTCTTTAGCGTCTGCTATAATTTTATCACGGGTTTCTTTGGCTTCGCGCATCATCTGTGCTCTCTCTTCACGGGCTTGAGCAAGTAACGCTTCATTTTCACTTTTTAATTCAGACATTTCTTTTCTAACATTCTCAGCCGACATGATAGAATCAGAAATATTTTTTTCTCTTTCATCCAAAGATTTCATGATTGGCTTCCAGGCATATTTGCCTAAAATCCACAAAGTGATGCCAAAGGCAATCAGTGTCCAAAAAATTAAACCGAGTTTAGGAAGTAAAAGTTCCATGCTGTTTTATTAAATATTTATAACGAATAATTGAAAGCGAAAAAATACCGCATCCTCCGCCCTGTGCTTCAGATGCAGTAAAATTTTTGTGCTTAGGCAGTTTTAAGAACGGCCAATAATCCTGCGATAACTGCGAAAAGGGCAACACCCTCTACCAATGCAGCAGCAAGGATCATGTTTGCACGAATTTCGTTGGCTGCTTCTGGCTGGCGGGCAATACCTTCTACTGCTCCTTTACCAATCTGGCCGATACCGATGCCTGCTCCAATAGCAGCTAAACCAGCGCCGATGGCTCCACCCATGTGAGAAAATCCAACTTCTGTTAACAAGGTCAATAATGACATAATACTTGGTTTTGTTATGAATAAAAAAATTATAAAAGTCCTTCGTGTGATCCAGGGTGTACATCATGATCGCTTCCTTCAAATCCCTGTCCTATAAATATTGCGGTCAATGCGGTAAATATAAATGCCTGGATAAATGCTACCAGTAATTCTATAAAATAATCAAATACAATGAACAACACAGAGAAAGGAGAGAATGCGAATCCGGCAGTTTTGCTCATTTCACCAAAAATAAATATCAATGAAATAAAGGCAAGAATTACAATATGCCCCGCTACCATATTGGCAAAAAGACGAATGATCAATGCACCGGGTTTAATAATAAAAACACCCGCAAGCTCCACTGGAATCAAAATTACTTTCACCAAAAAAGGTACTCCAGGAGGCCACATTACGTGCTTCCAAAAATGTCCGGTGGTGCTAAAAAGAATTACTATTAAAGATATAATTCCAAGAATAAATGTAAATGCGATATTACCTGAAACATTTGCTGCGCCTGGTATCAGACCGAACAATGTGTTTACTAAAATGAAGAAAAAAACCGTAAGCAGGTAGGGCATGTATCTTTCCCAACGTG
>JBDSHT010000407.1:0-2613 GCA_039918315.1 Ginsengibacter sp.
AATTAAATCCCAAGCCTGCTTTTTTCAGTGTGATCGCAACATTGAATTGACTTCCTGATTTTGGCTATTTTTCACTATTTTCATTCCTGTCGATATGATGTAATAAATATTAGTTTTGCCAAAACCACCCGACGACTATATGAAGTTATTTTTTACAATCATAATTTTATTGGGGTTCCATTATTCAACTGTAGCGCAGTCGGCAGAAAGTAGTTCGTCATTACCAATGACTCCAGAACAGATACAGGAGTACAGGCAATTTATCTGGGACTCTGTACCGGCGGCTGTAGGCTGGGTCAACGATTACAGTCAGCTTTTTAAAAGAGAGCAAGAAGATTCGCTCGAACGAGAGATCGAAAGATTTGAAGTGGAAACTTCAGTAGAAATAATGATTGTTACCGTAGATTCCCTGATGGTGGATAAAAAACTTTTCGATGAATTTGCAGGACGCTTACTAAAGCTTTGGGGTATTGGTAAAATCGCCAAAAGCAATGGAATTGTTATTTGTATATCGAAAGATTACAGGCAGGTATTTATCAGCGCCGACTTTGGAATAGATCCGATGATCAACAAATTAGGAAGGCAGAAAATTATAGATAAATATTTCATTCCGTCATACGAGCAGAATGAATATTTCAAAGGAACTTACAAAGGCTTAAATGTTTTAATGGAGAAAATTGAAAAAAACTGGAGAAAATTAAACGTAAGATAGTTGGAATACAGATCTATCGCGTCACAGTTTCTTCGTCTTCAACCGCAAACTATTACTTACCACACTTACAGAACTCAATGCAATGACTGCACCGGCAATCATTGGACTCAATAAAAACCCATTGATAGGATATAAAATTCCAGCGGCAAATACTAACCAATATTGTCAATCGCCTTTCTGTGCGGTGAGGTTAAATTCTTAAACTCTGTTGGTGTCATACCGGTTAGTCTTTTAAATTGTCCTGACAAGTGTTGCGTACTGCTGTAACCCAGGCTGACAGCTATTTCCCCCAAGGAAAGTTCATTGTAAATTAATCTCTCTTTTATCTTTTCTATTTTCTGTAAAAGGAAAAACTGTTCGATGGTGATACTCTCAATTTGTGAAAACAATTTACTCAAAGAGGAATAATCTTTAAAAATTCTTTTTGATAAAAACTTGTTCAAAGTGAAATGATCCTCGATGTTTTCGTTCTGAACCTTATCAATCAGCAACGTTTTTATTTTATCAATCAATTGGCTTTTGGCATCATCCAACAATTCAAAACCGACCTTTTGCAGCTCGTTTGAGAACGCATCCAATTCTGTTTCACTTAATTCTTTTTTGATTTCGACCTCACCGAGATGGACAAACTCAACCGGTATTTTCAAATCGTCCAAAATTTGCTGTACCGCCATAATACAACGGGGGCAAACCATATTTTTTACAAATAATTTCATAGTTCCATTTTAAAAAAATATTTTTTATGAAGTAAAAAATATCCTCAGCAAAATTACCTGAAACTATCCAGCATCGCGCATTGGCTTTAATGCATTCGTCCATTTCAATAATTCTTTCATCATAGCCGCTACCGATTTATCAATCAATTCATCGGAATGAAAAACACCGTTCTCATCTATTTTTTTATCAAAAAACGGAATCATTACACCTTCCGGAAGTGGAACTAATTTCAATGTATTCATCACTCCTTTGCAGGATTGTGCAGAACGCAAACCCCCGGAAACTCCGCCGTAGCTTACTATTCCTACAGGTTTGTAAAGCCATTCCTTGTATAAAAAATCAATGGCGTTTAATAACGCAGGAGGCATACTGTAATTATATTCAGGTACTACCACCACAAAGGCATCAGCGGAATCAACCTGCGCACTCCATTTTTTCGTGTAATCATGAGTGTACTGTTGTAGCCTGGGATGGTTTGGCTCATTCATCATCGGCAAATTTATTACTGCCAGATCCAGAACTTCGGTTTCAAAATCCGGATATTTTTTTGAAGCTTCTGCAAACCAGTTTCCAACAGAAATTCCTTTTCTTCCTTCACGGGTACTGGCAATTATAATTTTCAGTTTATACATAAATAATCTTTTGCTTTCATTTTTTAATTGGCAAAGATTATACCTCTTTATCCCACTTAGTTGTCAAATAAGAAAAAATATTTTCCGAATAATCAAATAGTCTTTTTCAAAGAGATGCTAAATGAAACACATTTTGAACCAAAATAAGCAGAGAATATTTCAAACAAAAAACCACCTGCAAAGGCAGATGGTAATTAAATATAAAAATTGAATTCATCTAATGAAAGACACGGATATAATCCACAATCATTCTCTGTGGAAAAACCGTTGTTGCATCCGGATTGCCGGGCCAGTTGCCTCCTACAGCTACATTCAAAATAAAGAAGAATGGTTTATCAAATGGATAATTACCATTTACTTCTATTTTAAAAGCAGTATAAAATTTCACATCATCAATCAACCATTCCATTTTATCGGCCGTCCAAATAAATGAAAATACATGGAAGGTTTGCGAAAAATCGCCGGAAGGCAAAGTGTAATCTTTACCGATGTGTGTGCTTCCGCTTCCCACATTTCCCCAATGAATGGTTCCGTAGGTTTTATTGGGTTCGT
>JBDSHT010000408.1:0-3247 GCA_039918315.1 Ginsengibacter sp.
CATCGGTATTTGCCAATTCGTTCATTTACGTTTCCTGAGTTGAGGTTGATCGGTTGGTTCGAATCTTGCATAATAGGTTTTTAATTTCGGTTGGTATTATTCAGGAAGAAGGTGGTTTTTTTAAATCGAAGTAATTTACGCAATTATAATAACAGATATCCTGTACAATTTTCCCTGTCCGTTTTAGATCATTTGGTAGCTCTCCATTTTCGATATCATCACCAAGGAGGTTGCATAATATTCTTCGGAAATATTCATGCCTGGGAAATGACAAAAAGCTTCTGGAGTCTGTAAGCATCCCAACCATCCTGCTCAGTAAGCCCATGTTGGACAAGGTATTCAACTGTTTTGTCATTCCATCTTTTTGATCGAGGAACCACCATGCAGCGCCAAATTGAATTTTTCCTGCAATGCTTCCATCATTAAAGTTGCCGGCCATTGTTGCCATCAATTCATTGTCCGCAGGATTGAGATTATATAAAATTGTTTTTGCTAATTGATTGGTAGCATCCAGCCTGTCCAGAAATTTAGAAAGCGTTTTTGCCTGTGAAAAATCTCCTATGGAATCGCAACCCGCATCGGCTCCATTGTTGTTAAGCATCCTTGAATTATTATTTCTTATTGCTCCCAGATGGTACTGCTGTACCCAACCTTTTTCATGGTCCCAAAGTGCCAGTTTATATAAGACGGCAGATTTGTATTTTGCTATTTCAAGAGAAGAAACAGCTTGCTCATTTAGAACTTTTTTAAAAATTGCATTTATTTCCTCGGTGGTATAATCCTCTGCAGGTATGTATTCCAGGCCATGATCAGAAACGGAACATCCCATGCTAGAAAAAAAATCATGTCGTTGTTTTAATGCTTTTAAAAATTCAGGAAAAGAATTTATGTTGACCCCACTTGCCTGTTCCAGTTTGGTTAGATATGATTTATACTCTGCTGCATTCTCTATACTCATTGCCTTATCAGGCCTGAATGCGGGAAGCACTTTTATTTCAAATCCATCATCTCTGATTTTTTTATGATGTTCCAAACTATCAATTGGATCATCCGTCGTACACAACATTTTCACATTCATTTTGCGCAAGAGATTCCTTACAGAATACTCTTTTGTCTGTAGTTTTTTGCTGCATTCATCATAGATTCCTTGGGCACTTTCTTCAGTAAGCAATTCATGAATATCGAAATAGCGTTGCAACTCCAGATGTGTCCAATGATAAAGAGGATTCCGTAAAGTGTAGGGAACAGTTGCTGCCCACTTTATAAATTTTTCATTGTCACTTTTATCTCCCGTGCAATAGCTCTCATCGATGCCGTTGGTGCGCATTGCGCGCCATTTATAATGATCACCGTAAAGCCATACCTGCGTGATATTTTCGAAATTAATATCGCTAGCTATTTGTTCCACCGGCAGGTGATTGTGATAATCAATTATAGGAAGATCTTTTGCAAAATCATGATATAGTTTTTTTGCAGTTTCACTGTGAAGTAAAAAATCTTTGTCTAAAAATGCTTTCATATTTTCTTTTCTAAACTGAATGATTATGTTTTAGAAATTCAGCAAGTTATCGAGTTGATGACTCCTAATTCAAGTCCTCTTATTTCTGCAAGTCCACGCATTCTTCCAATGGCTGAGTATCCTGGATTCGTAATCTTCTTCAAATCATCTAACATCTGGTGTCCATGATCCGGTCGAAAGGGGAGTGACTTTTTATGTTTTTGCTGAAGCAATGCAATCTCCCTTACAATCGAATACATGTCATTATCTCCATCAAGATGATCGGCTTCATAAAAATTTCCTTCACCGTCTTTTCTGACATTTCGCAAATGTAAAAAATGAATTTTTTCTCCCAAAGTTCGTATCATTTCCGGAAGTTGATTGGCAGCAGATGCACCAAGCGATCCTGTACAAAAACAAACTCCATTGGAGGCATTATCTACCTTATTTAAAAAATAAGAGAAGTCGTCCATCGAACTTACAACACGTGGCAAACCAAGAATTGGAAACGGCGGATCATCCGGATGAATAGCCAGTTTTACACCGCATTCAAGCGCAGCTTCACTGATGGCTTTTTGAAATTCACAAAGATTATTTCTCAATGCATCCGCATCAATGTCTCTATACAATTCCAGTTTTTGTAACATCGTGTCGGTAGAATTTTTTTCTTCTCCCGGTATCCCAAACATAACCACGCCAGCCAGGTCATCTAGTTGCTTTTGAGAATAAGCTTTAAATCTTTCTTCTGCCTTTTGCAAGATGTTTTTTGGATACGAAGAATGTGCATCCTTTCTTTTTAGAATGTAGAGATCAAAAATTGCGAGGTCAGTCCAATTAAAATAAAGTGCCTTAGAGCCATCTTGCATTTTATAATCCAGTGACGTTCGCGTCCAATCGTTGACTGGCATAAAATTATAAGTGACAATAGAAATACCGCATGACGATAAATTGCGAATGGATGTTTTATAATTTTCAATGTATATTTTATAATCTCCTGTTCGTGTTTTAATGTCTTCATGGACGGGAACACTCTCTACCACCGACCATTTTAATCCTTCGCTTTCTATTTCTTTAATTCTTCTTTGAATTTCATCAACAGTCCAAACCTCGCCATGTGGTACCTGGTGCAATGCAGTAACGATTCCCGTGGCTCCGGTTTGTTTTATATCGGCTAAAGTAACCGGGTCAGCCGGGCCGAACCAGCGCCATGTTTGTTCCATTTTATATGTCATATGTGAAAATTCTTTTTAAGAAAATTAAACTCCACTAAACACAGAAAAACCTCCGTCAATATTGACTACACTACCTGTAACAAATTTGGACGCATCACTCAACAACCAAATTAATGCACCTACTAATTCATTAGCATTACCAAAGCGTTTGAATGGAGTGTTTTGGAGGATTAGATTGCTTCTTTCTGTAAGACTTCCATCTGGGTTTGTTAATAGATTCTTGTTCTGTTCAGTTAGAAAAAAACCGGGAGCAATGGCATTCATTCTGACTCCATCTCCATAACGCAAACCCAATTCTACAGCAAACCATTTTGTATAAATATCAATCGCTGCCTTTGCCATACTGTATCCGAGCACCCTGGTAATAACTCCCTGTGGTGCCATGGAAGAAATATTTACAATGCTTCCTTTTCCATTTTTTTGTATGGCTTCGCCAAAAACCTGTGTAGGTAAAACGGTGCCAAACAAATTTAAATCCATTACTTCTTTAAGCGCATTCATGTTCAGGTCAAAAATA
>JBDSHT010000409.1:0-3205 GCA_039918315.1 Ginsengibacter sp.
AGTGTGGTAGCCAATGGCGGGATTTACATGTGGAAAGATGGGAGAACCAATTGGGATACCACCACTGCTGTTTTTGACTACGGTCCTTCTGACGATCCGTCAACCGGATTTCAGGTAACCTTTGCATCGCGCATGAGCAATGGCGATGAAAACCCTGCGGAAATTTATTATTCTAATGGGGGTGAGTTGAATTTAATTAACAACACAGTTTCTCCGAAAGGAGGACTCACAAAAAATTTCGCGGATGCAATGAATATGCAACCTAATCTTTTGCCTGAATTAAGTTTGGCAGGAAATGAAAAAGTGATTGCTTCAGCAAATACCGGTGGTGACAGACTTACTTCCAATCACATAAGGAATTGGATGGAATGTGTGCGAAGCCGCAAGGAGACTCATGCTCCGGTGGAGGCAGGCTATAGTCATTCCATTGCCAACATTATGACAACCGCTGCATCTCACACAGGAATGAAAGCAACTTTCGACGAAAAAACACAAGACGTGATGGTGGGTGGAAAAGTGTTCAAATATTAAAATTGGCTTACACTTTACCCGAAAGGGTTGGTTACTTTTTCAGTGAATAAAAAATTGAAAAGCGGGATTTGTTTTGCAAAAAAACAGATAAAATAAAAGTATAGATTCCGTTATTTTTATTTTAAAAATGTAAACGGGCAGACTGGATTTTACTCGTTTAGATAACGTTATATATTTACTTCTTTTTGTTTAGTATCTGCGCAATCTGTATATTACGGATATGCCTCCAGTACTAAGAAAAAATACTCCTTACCGCTTTTATTGGAAATATTTCTGTTCCATTTTAGTAGTATTGTTTTTCAATTCATTTTCAGTTTCTGCCCAAAAAGTAATTTCTATTACGGTCAATGATGGCATCAATCCTGCCACAGCAGAATTCATCGGACAGGCAATTGGGAAGGCAGAAAAAGGTAAAGCAGAATGTCTCGTAATAAACTTAAATACGCCAGGTGGTTTGTTGAGTTCTACACGCGAAATTGTAACGAACATCATGAAATCCAAAGTGCCCGTGGTGGTGTATGTTTCTCCGTCAGGAGCTCATGCCGGCTCCGCAGGAGTTTTTATTACGATGGCCGCGCACATTGCGGCTATGGCACCGGGAACCAATATCGGCGCGGCTCACCCGGTATCTATGCAAGGGAAATCTGATCCGGTAATGATGGAGAAAGGAACGAATGATGCGGCTGCATTTTTAAGAACAATCGCAGAAAAAAGAAACCGAAATATTTTGTGGGCCGAGGATGCAGTTCGTAATAGTGTGGCCATTACTGAAAGTGAGGCGCTAGAGAAAAACGTGATCAATCTTGTCGCATCCAGCCAAATAGATTTGTTGGCACAAATAGATGGAAGGCGGATAGAAGTTGGCGATGAATATAAAATAATCCATACTAAAAATGCTACCGTCGAGAGAATGGAGATGGGTTTCTTCCAACAGGTATTGAGCCGGATAAGCGATCCTAATGTTGCCTATATTTTGATGATGCTTGGATTTTTTGGATTGCTGTTTGAGCTGTTTAGCCCTGGGGCAATTTTTCCGGGAATTGTTGGTGTCATCTGTTTAATTCTCGCTTTTTATGCCATGAGTTCAATGCCCGTAAATTACGCAGGGCTTGCATTAATTCTATTTGGTATCGTTTTGTTTTTGCTCGAGATAAAAGTGATCAGTCATGGCATGTTAGCCATTGGTGGCATCATATCGGTTCTCCTTGGCTCTATGATTTTGTTCAGAGAAAGTCCTGCTGAGAACTATGTCTCACTTTCGTGGAGTGTAATATTTTCTGTGACAGCTGTATCTACTTTATTTTTTGCTTTCCTTATAACGTTAGGGCTTAAGGCGCAACGAACCAAACCTGCTACAGGTGCCAGTATTCTTTTAGGCAAGGTGGCGAAAACTATGGAACCTTTGACCCCCACTGGAGCTGTACGGGTAATGGGCGAAACCTGGAATGCAACATCATTAGAAGGCAATGTCAATGAAAATGAAAAAGTGATTGTAAAAGAAATAAAAGGCCTTACTTTATACGTAACACGAGAAGAATCAGAAAATCAAAATATTAATAATTCATAAATAAACATTTAACCATGCCACAATTCCCGATAACCGTTGTTTTAATAGTTGTTTTTATTCTTTACATTTTAGCCAGTTCCATTCGCATACTTCGCGAATATGAAAGAGGAGTCATATTCAGGCTGGGCCGCGTTCTTGGTAATGGAGTCAAAGGGCCGGGTATTATTTTATTAATTCCGTTTATTGATAAGATGGTTAAAGTGAGTCTGCGTATTGTGGTAATGGATGTACCTCCCCAGGATGTAATTACACAGGATAACGTGTCAATAAAAGTGAATGCGGTTATCTATTTCAGGGTAATAGATCCGCAAAAAGCCATCATCGAAATTGAAAATTATTTAGTGGGTACCTCACAACTTTCACAAACAACTTTGAGAAGTGTATTGGGTCAATCTGAATTGGATGAATTGCTTTCGCAAAGAGATAAAATAAATATCAGGCTGCAACATATCATCGATCAACAAACGGAACCATGGGGAGTGAAGGTGACACATGTGGAGGTAAAGCAAATTGATTTACCACAGGAAATGCAGCGTGCAATGGCAAAACAAGCAGAAGCCGAAAGAGAAAGAAGGGCAAAAGTTATTGCTGCAGAAGGTGAATTCCAGGCTTCGCAAAGATTGAGTGATGCTGCAAAAATATTAAGTGAGCAACCAAGCGCATTGACGTTAAGATACCTGCAAACACTGCGTGAAATTGCTACTGAAAATAATTCTACAACAATTTTCCCTGTGCCTATTGATATTCTTAAGCCATTCTTTCAGGCTAATGAAGACATGCTTAGTAAAAAGAAAAATCCAGAACTGCCTGCTTAGTTTTTTAAAACTGCATGGTTGTTGATTAATGTCCAAAAAAGGAATTATTGTTTTTTAATACAAAACACTCCCGTCCTGAGTTAGGGGGAATCTATGCATTAATAGAGCATAGGTATGTGTGTATTTCTGTAGCAATTGTTTCCCACTGATGATGATTTATAATTCAAAAAATAAAAAATGAACAATATTGAAATAGGAAATTTAAAGTATGAAGATTACAAAGAACTTTTGGTGTCGATGAAAGCTTCTTACCCGAGTTGGCCCGGAAATTATTGGAGCCCTGAAAGCATTC
>JBDSHT010000410.1:0-4824 GCA_039918315.1 Ginsengibacter sp.
TGGTTGACACATAAAAAATATAGGAGTCGTATCAAAAAATAGCCAATCAATTTTTTCAAACTATTTCTTTTAGCCCTTTGGCAGGGGCTCCAACGCAGGAAAAGGATTTTTTTACTGATTTACTACATACATCTTAACTTTATCGCCCCAAAAGATATTAAGGTATAGCGCAATTTTATATTTTTTAAATATTGTAAAGATTATGGCATCAGAGCATGTAAGACAATTTTTGGATTTCGAACAACCGATAAAAGACCTCTATGAGCAGATTGAAGAAAATAAAAAATTAGCTGCAAAAAATACTAACAGTGACTATGACGCGATTAACGCCAAACTTGAAGAAAGTATTTTAGAAAAGAGAAAAGAAATTACTTCCAATCTGACTCCATGGCAAAAAGTTCAACTAAGCCGCCACCCGGACAGACCTTATACGCTGGAATACATTTTGAAAATGTTCACAAATTTTATTGAGCTTCATGGCGATAGAAATGTAAAAGATGACAAGGCCATGGTTGGCGGTTTTGCACAATTGGATGGTGAAACCTTAATGGTAATTGGACAGCAAAAAGGGACCAATACCAAAATGAGGCAGATGCGAAATTTTGGAATGGCAAATCCTGAAGGATACCGGAAAGCCTTGCGCCTTATGCGTTTGGCGGAAAAATTTAATAAGCCCATTGTTACTTTAATAGATACTCCCGGTGCTTATCCCGGGCTGGAAGCGGAAGAGCGCGGACAAGGAGAAGCGATAGCACGTAACATTTATGAAATGCTACGCATGAAAGTTCCTGTAATCTGCGTGATTATTGGAGAAGGAGCAAGCGGCGGTGCATTAGGCATCGGTGTGGGAGACAAAGTTTTGATGTTGGAAAACTCATGGTACACGGTTATCTCTCCGGAAAATTGTAGCTCCATTTTGTGGAGAAGCTGGGCGCAAAAAGAAATCGCTGCGGAACAACTAAAATTAACCTCCGAAGATATGCTCGGCTTTGGCCTTGTAGATGGTATCATTCCTGAACCGCTTGGCGGCGCTCACTGGAACTATGATGAGGCTGCGAAAAATTTGAAGACTTATTTGAAACCGATTATAAAAGAACTACAAAAAATTGATCCGGAAACCAGGATTAGCCAGCGCATTGAGAAGTTTGGTAAGATGGGTTTCTGGGAAGAAATAAAGGAAGATGAATAAACCTTTAAGTCTGGCAAAATGGAATACATCGAAATTTTAATTAGCCTTACATTATAAACAAACCTTCAAATAAAAATCTTTTTTCAAATACAAATATCTTCCCAAAGTGTCTTTAAGAAATGAACTACGCGGTACCGGAGTCGCCATAATTACTCCATTTTTACGCAACGGTGATGTTGACTATATTTCATTAGAAAACCTCATTGACTTTAATATAAGCAATGGAGTGGAATACATAGTTACTCTTGGAACCACCGGCGAAACCCCCACCCTTTCTAAAAAGGAAAAACAGGAAATCGTAGATTTTACTTTCAGGAAGGTAAACGGCCGCACGCCTGTAGTAGTAGGCATTGGCGGAAATAGCACTAAAGATGTAATTGATAATCTCTCCAGTTTTAATTTAGAAAAAGCGACTGCCATTTTAAGCAATTCGCCTTATTATAACAAACCTTCACAGGAAGGTATTTTCCAGCATTACAAAGCCATTGGTGAAGCTTCGCCAATACCTGTTATTTTGTATAATGTGCCTGGCAGAACAGGAAGTAACATTGCTGCTGAGACAACTATTCGCCTTGCTAAAGAATGCAAAAACATTGGTGGTATAAAAGAAGCCAGTGGCAACATGGTTCAGTGTATGCATATTGTAAAAAACAGGCCGGAAGATTTTTTGGTAGTGAGCGGAGATGATCACATTACACTTCCGTTAATTGCCTGCGGTATGGATGGTGTAATCAGTGTTGCTGCAAATTGTTTTCCGAAAGATTTTTCAGAACTGGTTAGGTTGTCTTTAAAAAATGATTTTGCCAACGCGCAGAAGCTTCAATACAAATTATTAGAAGGCTTCGATCTTTTATTTGCTGAAAATAATCCGGCAGGAGTTAAAGCATTTTTGTATGAAATGAAAATGATTGAGAACGAATTAAGACTCCCTCTTGTCCCATTAAGTTCTGGCGTACATGATAAATTAAAAAACTACCTGGCTCAACTTTAATTTTTTTGGAGGAAATAAAATGATACGATTAATGCAAATATTTTCTGCATAGGGAAAAACTAAACAAGATAAGTAACTCCCTCTTCAGCTATTTCAGTATTTTCGAAAACCTCACAAGCCTCTGCCTTAAAAGGTTCCAGACAATCATACATTGATGAAAAATGTCCGATGATTAATTTTTTCGCACCAGCTTTATGTGCAATTGTTGCTGCCTGCTTTGTTGTGGAATGAAACCGGCTCGCTGCTTTTTTTTCCAACTCATCAAGATAAGTCGCTTCATGATAAATCATATCTACACCTTTTATTTTATCACAAATAGGTTCATGATAAGCAGTGTCTGCGCAATAAGCGTAAGACTTTGCAGGACTGGTAGGAATGGTTAATAGTTCGTTTTTAATTATTCCTGCCCCGGCAATAAAATAATCTTCACCATTGTGTAAATTTTCAAAAAAAGAAGAGGGTACTTTATAATTTTTTACTGCCTTTAGATTTATTTTATGCAGATTTCTTTTCTCCCGAAAAATAAATCCCCAGCATTCTATCCGATGATTTACTTTAAAACATTCGACCGAAACTTTTTTATCTTCAAAAATTATTTCTTCTTTTTCCAGCTCATGAAAATGAAGTGGATATGGAAGAACCGCATTGCATACATCCAGTTGCATTTGGATTATCGGTTGCAATTTTTTAGGAGAATACACATGAAGTTCTGTAAGCCGATTGTTTAACGCAAGACTGTTAAGAAGCCCTATCAAACCAAAGTAATGATCACCATGTAAATGTGAAATAAAAATGTGATTGAGTTTGTTCCGTTTTATTTTGTAAGCATTCATTTGCATTTGCGTGCCTTCGCCACAATCAATGAGGAATGCATGTTCCGCCGTTTGCACTACCTGCGCAGTAGGATGCCTGCCATGTGCGGGAACCGCTGAATTATTACCTAAGATAGTTACTGCAATCACATACTTTTATTTCCGTTGGGCAATGAGTCAATAATCGGGGTAAATTATTGACGAGTTGTAGAAAACTTAAAACGCCGGGTCACAAACATTATTATCAATTCACATGTACTTCTTTATAAATATTCCCGCTCTATCTCTTCCATTTGTACAATATCCCAGGCCTCACTTTCTGTCGGTGTCACATTCATCACTTCAAACAATTCTAAATCATCCAAAAAAGATTCCACTGGTTTGCTGATATTACAAAACACCAGTGAATGATTATTTTCATGATATACTTGCTGAATATTTGCAAGCAATTTTGCAATAGTCTCATCTAATTCAGTAACCTCTTTCAAATTAATCACCACGTTTTTTACTTCATCATTTTTCAAAGATGATATCATATCCTCAACATCTGCTGTCATATTAGCAGTTAATTTCTCTTCTTCCACCGTTATGACGTGCATTTTCTCTTTGGTATCAATTTTGAATTTCATAGTTTTCAAATTAGTATTAAGAATTCACATTGAAATGGTGTCAAAGATATTGAAACAAGAAATACTTAATAAATGGAATTTCAAAATTGGCGATTAGCAATTTTGATAAATATCATTACCATTATTTTTTATTCTCTTTTATCTCGAAAATCTTTCGGGTTATTTAACTTTTAATTACATACTTTTTCAACACCGTGTGCATTCTTTAATACGTTGATTAATAGAATTAATTTATTATTATTGTACAGCATTAAATTGTTTATAAATGGACAACAATTTTTCTACACAAGTAAAAGAAATAATTTCTTACAGCCGCGAAGAAGCTTTGAGGCTGGGAAATGATTTTATAGGAACCGAGCATCTTGTACTCGGTTTGATAAGAGATGGGGAAAATACAGCCATGAAGATTTTGAAATCTCTCAATGTGGATTTGTATGAATTACGCAAAGAAATAGAGTTAGCTGTAAAAGATAAAACAGGTAAAAATATTTCCAACATCAATTCTTTACCCCTAACGAAGCAGGCAGAAAAAGTAATCCGAATTACAGTTCTGGAAGCCAAGACTCATAAGAGTCCAATGGTGGAGAGCGAACATCTCATGCTTTCGATCCTAAAAAATAAAGAGAACATCGCTACCCAGATTTTAAATCAATTTGATGTAGATTATGATCTGTTTAAAAGTGAATTGGGGTATGTGAAAACAGACACCAAAGCTGAATTTCAGGATGAAGAAAATGAGGAGTTTGATGAAGAGAGAAAAGGCTATTCACAACAGCGGCCTGCTAAAGGAGCGCCTGCTCAGGCAAAATCTAAAACTCCGGTTCTTGATAATTTCGGCAGAGACATAACACGCCTTGCAGAAATGGGAACATTAGATCCTATCGTGGGACGTGAAACAGAAATTGAAAGAGTTTCTCAAATTCTTAGTCGTCGTAAAAAGAACAATCCTATCCTGATAGGCGAGCCTGGTGTGGGTAAAACTGCAATCGTGGAAGGACTTGCTCTTAGAATCATTCAAAGAAAAGTGAGCCGTGTTTTGTTTGATAAAAGAGTTGTTTCTCTTGATCTTGCTGCACTAGTTGCAGGCACAAAATATCGTGGACAATTTGAAGAAAGAATGAAAGCGATCATGAATGAATTAGAGAAAAATCGCGATGTAATTCTTTTCATCGATGAGATTCATACAATCGTTGGAGCAGGTGG
>JBDSHT010000411.1:0-3805 GCA_039918315.1 Ginsengibacter sp.
GCAACATTTTTTATCGTCATATTTGTTTTTTCAAAATTAAAATTCCAAACAAATCATCATTAATTTATTTTACTTCTTCCAAAATATTGCTTGTTGCTTCAGCAGATACATTTGCATTCCGCATGGATATTCCCCTGATGGCATTGTCTGCAAATTCGATAAAAGCATCGCGCGAAATAGAATCATCGCCCACCATCACCGGCACTCCAATATCGCCACCTTCGCGGATAGATTGCACAATTGGTATCTCTCCTAAAAATGGGATATCAAATTCATCTGCCAATCTTCTTCCACCTTCTTTTCCAAAAATATAATATTTATTATCTGGTAATTCTGCCGGTGTAAAATAACTCATATTCTCTACAAGCCCAATTACAGGCACTTTCAGGCCAGGCTGACTAAACATGGCAATTCCTTTTTTTGCATCAGCTAACGCAACTAATTGTGGAGTGGTAACAACAATTACTCCAGTCACGGGTACTGTTTGTACGATTGTCAAATGAATATCACCAGTTCCCGGCGGCATATCAATTATTAAATAATCCAAATCGCCCCAATCAACATCGGATACAAATTGTTTGATAGCACTACTCACCATTGGGCCACGCCAAACCACCGCTTGCTTTTCATCAACCAATAAACCAATGCTCATTAATTTTATCCCGTAACGATTTATAGGAACAATTTTCCCTTTGCCATCTACCTCCCGCATAGCAGGTCTTTCGCCCCGCACTCCAAACATGATATGAACACTGGGACCATAAATATCAGCATCCATCAATCCAACTTTGGCACCGCTTTCTGCGATAGCCAAGGCAAGGTTAGATGCCACAGTGCTCTTGCCTACTCCACCTTTTCCACTAACTACGGCAATGATATTTTTAACTCCTTTGAGCACGTCATTTTTATCAGTCCGCAACGAAGTTGTCCGGCTGGTGAAATTTATCTCCACTTCCGCATTTGCATTTATTTTCCGAATCGCTTTTACACAATCATTTCTAATTTTATCTTTCAGCGGACAAGCGGGCGTGGTAAGTATTACGGTAAACGAAACAGCATCTCCATTGATGACAATATCTGTTACCATTTTTAGACTAACAAGGTCATCTCTTAAATCAGGCTCCTCCACAGTGCTCAATGCACTCAAAATTTCTTCTTCTGTCATGGTTCAATCTTTTGTTAAAAACTTTTAGTGGCTGCAAATTTAAACATTGATAACCTTACTTTGTTTTAAAATGGTAAATCTTGCTTACGAGTTCAGAAATACCGAATAAAATCAGAACTTAGCCATTAGCACATGAAAAAAAATTTACTATACATTTTCTTCTTATTGTTTGCATCTCCGGTGGCAGTGAAGGCGCAGTTCGAGACCTACAAAGATTCCGTAGTTCAGCTTTATGGTGTAGTAATGACGGCTGATAGCCTGATGGCGCTGCCTTCCGTAAGTATCGTGGTGAAAGGCCGCAACCAGGGAACGATCACCAACGAACAGGGAGTATTTTCTATCGTTGTATTAAAAGGAGATCAGATTGAATTTACCAGCGTGGGTTATAAACCTATCACTGCTATCATTCCAAAAAATATTGAAGGCAATCAGCTAAGCATGAAACAATTGATGGTGCAGGATACGGTGTATCTCGCGGCTACGATCATTACAAAATATCCAACACGTGCAGAGTTTGAACGAGATTTTTTAAATACTCCCATGCCCGATGACATGCAGGAGGTAGCCAGAAAAAATTTATCAGAAGCAAACAGGCAGGCACTGATGGCCGTGTATCCGCGTGATGGCCGTGAGGCAAGTTCAAATTTTCTGAAACAAAACGCACGCAAATATTATTCAGCAGGGCAATTGCCTCCGCAAAATATTTTTAATCCTTTGGCGTGGGCTGAATTTATTAAGTCGTGGAAGAGAGGTGATTTTAAAAAGAAATAAAAATTAGTTTTTTAAAGTGGGATTTTTATTTTCCTCCTATTTCGAATTCCAACACACTATCATCTTCAGTAAAAGCTTCCAGTTTATCGCCTTCGAAAACTTCTCCAATTCCTGAAGGAGTGCCGGTGAAAATTAAATCTCCTTCCTCTAATTCAAACTGTTTGGAGACCTCAGCGATAATATCGTAGATATCATGGATCATTAATTCAGAATTTCCTAACTGAACCATTTCGCGGTTTTTGTATAAACAAAAATTTAAATCACTTAGATTTCTAAACTCAGATGCGGGCGACCAAATCCCAATCAAAGATGAGCCGGGCCACGCTTTTACTTCTTCCCACGGTACTACTATTCCATTCAATTCATCATGGATATTTATGGAAGTAAAATTAATTCCTGTGGTCATAGATTCTAAATGAGACGATGCCTGTTCCCTCGAAATGGATTTACCTCCTTTGCTAATTTTTAGAATCAGTTCGGCCTGGCAAAACAATTTGCATTCGTCAAAATTGGTAAAAGTATAGGTCTCACCGGTCGGATATAGTGCATTTTCCGGCTTTTGAAAAAGTAACAAGTCCTTGTCTACATGATTTTCCTTTTCGCGTTTATGGGTCATATAATTTTGTTCGACACAGTAAATCCTCATCGTTCAGTTCTTTTATAATTGTGTATTAAATCTGTAAAAAACATTTCGGTGGTTTCCAACTTTCCGTCTTTTAATTCTGGCGCATCCACGCCACTAACAATATTCAATTCCGTATTAGTAATAACTCTTGCCTCATCCCATAAACCCGCATCAATAAAAGATTGTAGCGTCTTCGATCCGCCTTCTACCAATATACTTTGAATGTTTAGATTGTAAAGAGATTGTAGTAAAGAAGTCAAAAAATCACTTCCTTCGATTTTAATAAATTGAATATTTCCGTTCCTGTCATTTTTTAAATTATTAAAAATAATGGAAGGAGATGCATCATTAAAAACGTTTAAAGAAGATGGAAATTTCAAATCTTTATCGATTACAACCCGCACGGGATTATTTCCTTTCCACAAGCGGGTAGTCAAATTCGGATCATCCTTTAAAGCAGTGGCGGTTCCAATTAAAATAGCATCCTCTTCGCTACGCCATTTATGCACGAGTCTGTTGCTATAATCATTACTAATCAAAATTCTTTCACCAGAGATGGCTCCTATTTTCGAATTGAAACTTTGTGCCCATTTTAAAATAATGTAAGGCCGCTTCTTTTCGTGAAAGCAAAAAAACCGTTTATTCAGTTCGATACATTGTTGCTCCAAAATTCCTGTCGCCACTTCAATACCTGCATCCTTTAATTGAGCAATCCCTCTTCCAGATACTTCTTTATAAATATCTGTACATCCAATTACGACCTTTTCAATCTTATGAGAAACTATGAGTTGGCTACACGGTGGAGTCTTTCCAAAATGTGCACATGGTTCCAGCGAAACGTACAAAGTACTCTTAGAAATAAATTCCTGATTTTGTTTAGAAACACTATTTATACAATTCACTTCCGCATGAGCCCCTCCGAAAATTTCGTGATAGCCTTCGCCAACAATAGATCCTTCATACACCAAAACCGCTCCCACCATTGGATTAGGGCTAACCTTGCCCGCCCCCAACTTTGCCAGGGTAATGCAGCGATCCATAAATTGTTCATCAATCGACATCAGGAACTTTTATTTTTTGGTTCACAAAATAATTAAGTTTGCGCTAATGACAGCAAGAGAAGCATTCATTGATTTTAAAAATCATTTGGCAAAAATATATGGCGAGCGCGAAGCCGCCCAAATAACTGATTGGGTTTTTGAAAATGTAACTCATCAAAAAAGATGGCAAAGAATGGCTGAATC
>JBDSHT010000412.1:0-4282 GCA_039918315.1 Ginsengibacter sp.
GCACAGTGGAGGAACCTTTAATTCCCATCTTATGTTCTTCCTGTCCCTGGGTAAACCCTTCCATTCCACGTTCAAGAATGAAGGCGGTAAACTTGTCTCCATCTATTTTTGCAAATACTGTAAACACATCCGCAAATCCCCCATTAGTAATCCAGCATTTTTGGCCGTTTAGCATATAATATTTTCCATCAGCCGAAAGTGTGGCTGTTGATTTTGCTCCTAAAGCATCACTTCCACTGCCAGGCTCTGTCAATCCGTAAGAGCCCTTCCATTCGCCGGTTGCCAGTTTAGGAATGTATTTTTTCTTTTGTTCTTCTGTTCCAAAATATAAAATCGGTAAGGTTCCAATTCCGGCATGTGCACTCATGGCCACACTGAAAGAATATCCACCGCCTAACGCTTCACTCACTAAAGTAGATGTAACAAAATCTTTCCCCATTCCGCCTAATTCTTCGGGAACCGAAGCGCTCAAAAGACCCTGTTCGCCAGCTTTCTCCATCAATTTCGGCATTAATCCTGGTTCCGCCTGGTCTATCCTTTCCATCACAGGAAGTACTTCGGTTTTAAGAAATTGCAAACACATGTCGCGTATCATTATTTGCTCTTCAGTAAAATCTTCAGGGGTAAAAATGCTATTTGCATCTCCGGGTTTTATCAACCATTCACCGCCTTTTAATTGGGTTGCCGATGTTGTTGTTTCCATGGTTTATGTTTTTAATAAATTATTATAAAGAATTAAATTTTCTGAATCAGTTTGCAAGAAGTTCAACGAGACAAGTTATCATACACCTTCTGCAACACGTTTTTTGCAATTTCAATATGGTCATTCTCTACACCTTCGAGTGCCTCATTCAAAGTTTGGTTGGCCACCTTCATTGTTGAATCCTGTAGATTCTTGGCTCCTTTTGTCAAACAAATCAGGTTAATTCGCCTGTCGTTTTTTGCGGGAACCCGGTTCACCAAAGAAAGTTTTTCGAGATTATCTACCAATCTTGTAATGCTTGGCTTATCGCGAAAAGTAGCCTCGCACAATTGCTGCTGGCTTTGTGCATCTTCCTTCCATAAATGATAAAGCACACTCCACTGTTCGATCGTAATTTCTATACCTGCCAACTTAAAGTTTTTCTGCAATCTTCTTCCGATTGCGGTGCTTGCTTTGCCTGTGATAAAGCTGTAAAGTTCTCCTCTTTTAAATTGGTTGTCTGACATATAGTTGTTTATGCAACTATACGAAAGTAAGAATTCATTTTGATTTGAAAAAATTAATTTTAGAAGTAATTAGAAGTAATTAAAAGATGATCGTAATTGATTTTGGAACCACCTTGAAAAGGCAAATGGTTTTTGAAATTGCAACTTGTTTAAGGGAGCAGATTTAAAATTTTTGTAAGCATCTTTGCGACATGGCCTTTGTAATCGTAACTATTTTTCTATTCATTCCTTATGCTGTATTACTATTTTATTATCGCAAGAGCTGGCTCCAAATAAAAGACTATAAACCATCACAGAGATTTAGCACATCTGACTTACCTTTTTTAAGTATAATTATTCCGGCAAGAAACGAACAAGAGAATATTGGAGATTGTATCCAATCCATTATTAACCAAAGTTACCCAGCCGATAAGTTCGAAGTAATTGTCGTTAACGATCATTCTACTGATAATACAGTTTCCGTAATTAATTCTTTTCAAAAAGAACATGTTCGTGTTATTAACCTTGCTGATTTTATGCAGGATCAAATCATTAATTCTTATAAAAAGAAATCAATTGAAATAGCACTTCGGTTTTGTAAAGGAGATTTGATAGTAACCACTGATGCGGATTGTGTGGCACCACCACAATGGCTTGAAACGATTGCGTCATTTTATACAGAGAAGAAGCCGGCTTTTATTGCAATGCCTGTTTCATTTGTGCATTATTCAGACAATAGTTCAGTTGCTAAAAAATTCTTTGCAATATTTCAATTACTTGATTTTATGACCCTGCAGGGAATTACAGGAGCCTCTGTTTCAAAGAATTTTCATAGCATGTGTAACGGTGCTAATCTGGCTTACGAAAAGAAAGTTTTTTATGAAGTAAATGGCTTTGAAGGGATAGATGAAATTGCCAGTGGAGACGATATGCTGTTGATGCATAAGATTCAGAAAAAGTATCCGGAAAGAACTCTTTTTTTAAAATCACAGAATGTGATTGTTCAAACGAAATCGGAGCCAACGATCAAAAAATTTTTAAACCAAAGAATTCGTTGGGCCAGTAAATCCGGCCATTATTCCGATAAAAAGATAATGATGGTTTTACTGCTGGTCTATCTATTAAATGCGTGGATATTTTGGCTGGCTCTGTCTTCCATATTTTTTACGCAGGTGTTTTTTTTATTTTTAGCCACGCTTGTCTCGAAAACAATTGTCGAACTAATTTTTCTCTTTCCTGTTGCACAATTTTTCAAATCTCAGAAGATTTTATGGTGGTTCATTCCGGCGCAGCCGTTTCATATTTTATACACACTCATTGCCGGATGGCTGGGGAAGTTTGGTAGTTATAATTGGAAAGGGAGGAAGGTGAAATAGAAAGTTTTATTCACCCAATTGTAAATAAAAAAAAGCCAGGAAATTTTTATTTCCTGGCTTTTTCACTAATTTATTTTACACCAGATTGGGTGATTCCTTTGCAAACACCATTTTCCATGGTAAGCTTAAAAGTTTTCACACATTGTTTTGCAGTACCGGATTGCGATGCACCCCAGCTCCACGAAAGTGTCATGGTATATTCACCATCGGGGCAATCTGAAGGCAAGCTAAATTGACCATCTTCTACTACAATTTTATTAAACTGGTTACCACCAGGATTTCTGCCTCCTTTTACAATGATGCCTCCGATAGGTTGTCCCGCCACTCTTTTTCCGGTTGCCAAACCAGATGAAGCGTCCCTGGGAGTTTTTATTTCAGTTACTTCATTATTGAGGGAACTTACACCCAATTCTTTTGTGATAACAAAAGGCTTGTGCATTCTTCTTCCTGTAGGCAACCCACTCGCCGCATCTCTTGGTGAAACGATTTCATTTCCTACAGAAATGGTACAACCACCATCAGTGCTTGTCATTTTAATGACTGTAATTTTGTTGTCTTTGATGTTGCCCTTGGTTTTTATTGTTTGTTCGGGCCGTGCATTTTCCTGTGCATATAAATTTGCCGTAGCGGCAATTGACGTCATAAATGCGATAGTGATAAAAATTTTCTTTTTCATTTTGTGTATGATTTAGAGCCTACTCTTTCTCCGGTTTTCGGCGTATCCGTTTTTGAATTTAATTAAGTAGACTGTTGTAAAACCTGTTTTCATTCAAGAGAATCTTCCTTAATATTTCGCTAATTTATTTTATTCCGCTTTCCTGAATGCCCTTGCATGCACCGTTCTCCATCGTTAGCGAAAATGATTTTTCACATCTCTTACTTGATCCGGATTGCGATGCTCCCCAACTCCAGGAAAGTATCATGGTG
Source organism: Ginsengibacter sp. (assembly GCA_039918315.1). GTDB lineage: Bacteria > Bacteroidota > Bacteroidia > Chitinophagales > Chitinophagaceae > Ginsengibacter. The sequence continues at coordinate 3,492 of JBDSHT010000412.1, forward strand.
TATTCACCATCGGGACAATCTGAAGGCAGGCTAAATTGACCATCTTCTACTACAATTTTATTAAATTGGCTGCCACCTGGATTTCTGCCTCCTTTTACAATGATGCCGCCGATAGGCTGTCCTGCCACTCTGTTGCCGGTTGTCGAACCTGACGAAGAACTCTTGGGAGTTTTTATTGTTACTTCATTATTATGAGAACTTACATCCAATTCTTTCGTGATCACAAAAGGCTTGTGCATTCTTTTTCCGGTAGGGAGTCCGCTAGCTGCATCTCTGGGTGACACGATTTCATTTCCTACAACAATACTACAACCACCATCGGTGCCTGTTATTTTAACGATGGTAACTTTATCATTTTTAATGTTGCTCTTGGTTTTTATTTTTAGATCGGGCCGAGCATTTTCCTGTGCATATAAATTTGCCGTAGCGGCAATTGACATCATAAATGCGAGAGTGATAAAAATTTTCTTTTTCATTTGTGTATTATTTTATGCCTACTTTTTTTACGGTTTTCGGCGTATCCGTTTTTTTATTTAAATAAAATATACTGTTGTAATATCTATTACTAACGATATTTTTCAATACTGCTTTTAAAAAGTTTTCGAAAAACTTAATAAAATGGTTTGGGTATAATAGGGTTTGAAAGGCTTACCTGCAAGGTCTCCTTTCAAAGATGCCCTATGACTTAAATAAACGTTTTTAATGAGTTTTACTTTGGTAATAAATAATCCATCAACTAAACCATTTCTTGCAATGTTTGTAAAATAGTCTGAAGAAATTCCCAGGCGATA
>JBDSHT010000413.1:0-14234 GCA_039918315.1 Ginsengibacter sp.
AATTTCTTTGGATGAATTTGATTATTCACCTTATAACTGCTTTAATAAGACTATCGAAATAGAACCGAAAAAATATAGAATAGAACATTTGGAAAATAAAATTCCGATGGTTTATTCTATAAAAGCACTAAAGAAAGATAAGGCCTGATTTGTTGTGTATAAACTTATTTTAGGACAATACGCTTAGCCTATTAATTCCATCTAAATAAAAAGAGCCGGCTATGCTAATTGCACAAAACCAACCAGCCCAAAAACTTAGTAACTGTCTTTTACTTTTGCAATCAATGCCGGGGTTAGTGTTCCCTTTGCAGAGATACTGTTGAGAATAAATGCATTGATAGCATCACCGTCTCCCGATTTGTCGTTGTATAATCGTACTACAAATAACACAGGTTTTTTAATAATTTTTTTATCAGGCACAAGCACTGTTACAAATTCTCGTCCCTGAATACTCATACCCTCCTTCCATGATATGGAGAGCTTATGGCTAAAAATCGTAAGCCCATTTTGAAGTGTATGTTTCTCAATCTCTGTTTTATCCGTTACGGTACCCAGCGTCGGATTATATTGATCTATAATCGCAGCATAACCTGCCGAAGCATCTTCAAAATTTTTCAAAGTTATAGTGCCATTAGGATTATCCATGTTGTATCTGCCATCTCCTCCATCTTTTGCCGGCAATGCCATGTCAACTAAGAAGGTTGCATCGGTTGTTTTTGAAAAAGTATAGTAGTCACTCACCTTTAGTTTTGCTATGCCATCTATAATGGATTGCATTATTTTGGTTGCGTAGTATTTTTTATCCTCACCAAAGTTTGCCTGGTAGTCAATCATAATAAAACCTTTATCCTCGCCTGACACATAATTAAGAAAGTAAATTCGATAGACTGAATTATTTTCATCAGTATCATATTTATTAACAGGTTTCGTACCCGCTTTTTCCGCTGCTTTGGCTTGTTTTTGCTCTTCGGAAGTACCATTGTAAATGAATTTATATTCATCTACTTCTGCAAGGCCGCCATCATATTTTATTGCGGGGTGGAAACCTTTTTGGCAGGTAAGCCCATCGGTTCCAGGGTGGGTGGAATAGCTGTCAAAATTTTTCTCATATAGTCCGCTTACTTCGCTGATAGAAGAAGTTGAAAAGTCTGTAATATGGATGATGGCACTTTTAACAGCAGCTAATTTTAAGGTTAAAGTGGGATGACCAGATACAGTATCAATGGAAGTCCCGGATACAATTGCGGGATCTATTTTAAGTGAACGTTTTAGGAACGGGAATTTCTTTACAGGTATAGCTGTTTTATTTAATACAGTTTTTGCTACAGGTGCTTTTTTGGATGGCTGAGCATTTGAACAAAAACAAACCGTCAGTAATAATAATAGAAATGAATATCGCATAGTTTTAATTTAATTTATTTTGTTACCATTTTTATCAATAAAGAACTTAGCTCCATCTTTTTGAACCGATATTTTTCCATCGTCCGTAAAAGTTACATACTCGTATTCAAATGGGATAATCGGTTTCCCGGTTTTGTCAATGGCTCCCCATTTGCCACCGCTCACGACAACGGCAATTCCATTTTTAAAAATCTGAATCCTATCAAAAGATAAAGGGATTATCATTTTTCCGGTTGAATCAATATAGCCCCATTTATCGCCCAACTTCACCCCACATAAACCATCGTAAAAACCATCCGCATTGTCATATTTAATTGCTATCACTTCTTTTCCCTTTTTGTCAATAAATCCAAATTTTTTATTCAACTCAACCTTTGCAATACCCATGTCAGTAAAGTTCCAGGTATTATCAAATCTTGGGTTAACGATGGTAACATAATCCTGATCACGGTAACCATATTTACCTGACGGACCTCGATATGCCGTTATTTCTTTTTTTAATGCAGGCTTTGCAAATAATTTATCATCAAGTGGAATATTGATTTTTATATTGGTTTTGGTGGTAGAGTAGCTTCTGTTGTTAACGTCAATCACACTGGAAGAAGTCAGAGGAATCATAATTCCATTAATACTCTTATAATCGGAAAACGAAACCGTAATGGTAGCCACATCCGACTCCTGTAGCAACTTCGTGATTTTGTAAGTATGGGGATTGATATAATACTTGAAATACCTGCCCAAAGAGCTATTAATAAGTGGAGTAATTTTTATCAGCAGATTATCACTGTTATCATCCTGGCCTAAATATTCCACTTTAAAATCCGGCAAAGCTGCATGTGCCAGCAAGCCTTCTAAAAAGTTCTCAATGCCCATCCCAGAATATGCTAACTGCGTTTCGCCGGATTTGAAAGTTGTCCACCCCTTCTCTCCATAAAACAATTGGCTTTGTACTATTTTGCCGTCCTCCGTATAATCAATTCTCCATTTGTTGGGCTTTTTAAAATACACAGTATTTGAACCCTCAGTGAATGAATAAGAATTAATTGCATTGAGCTTTGCTTTGCCACCCATAGTCTCAATATGTTTGGCAATTACAGACTGAGCTGTTTGTGCATTAGACAGGAATCCTGACAATACTAACATGGCAAGAACCATACTTTTAGGAAGCAGGTAAAACGCCGATTTAATTATTTTTTGTTTCATGAGAATGATCTTAAAATTTTATAAATGATGCTATGCCAATAATGCGAGGATAAATCGGAGATACTTGTCTCCTAATCGTTGATCATTAGAATTATAAACAAGAGTACTGTAAACGGGCGGATAAAAAAATGTGAAAAAAGTAGTAGTAAGAGATTACCTCATGTCGTTTTGCAGCTCCGTGCCTTACAACGAGTTCATCCAACAGAGGTGACACCTTTTCAAAAAGTCAGATGAGATTTACGGCGGGTTCCTCATTTAAAATTTTTTAATGCGATATAATTATGATGTTAGAACCCGTTCGAGACAGAGTCTTGACAATTTTTAAAAAGTTTACAAATCTAAAAATGCCCTTAATTTATCAGTATTAAAAGACTTAATCGCATTTATATATCTTGTTAAAATACTATTCCAAGGGTCTCAGATACAATTTAAATCACGAAAAATAATACACTGGCACGGTTATGAATGTTGTATGTTAACTCACTAATTAATCTTCAAATATGAAACAATTATCTTTTTTTGGGATCATACTATTAGTCTCTATTAATACTATGGCACAGGGAAACAGTCATAAGAAAGGAAAAGACAAAAACAAACACGCTACAGAAATAAATGATTCAGAAAATGAAAACGAGGATTATCAAAAAAACCGGGGAAATGGTAATTCACCAAATGCCAGGTATTCTAACCACCAACCGAAAAAAGTTACAGCCGCATTTTTGAATGATTATCCCGGAGCCAGAAATGTTTCCTGGAGCAAATATAAAGGTGATTATACGGCTACTTTTACTAATGGTATATGGAAATCCACTGCCGTATATCATGCTAATGGGGAACGCCGTGATACCCGTACCAATCTAACCAAAGCACAATTACCGGGTAGAATCTGGGATCAAATTTTTAAGAGAGACCATATTACACCAACAAAGTACATTCAAATAGAAAGACCTTCTACTGATGAGAAGATTTTCAGAATTCTTACAGCAAATAATACTGCATACTATTATAACCAAAATGGAAAAAGGGTCAAATACAATTACTAAAGGAGTATAATCTGGCATCCCGATTCTGTCCCGGCAAAATCTCATTTAGTCCAGGTTTATCGCCATTCCTTCCCTGGCAAGTTCATATTTAAATGGATAGTTATTGTCAATTTTAAATGCCGCAAACATTTCATTGAGTTGATCATCGGTACGGAAAGGGTCATGATGTGCAAACAATATATGCTTTACCCCGGCTATTGATGCAAATAAAGCAGCATCGTTTATGGATGAATGGCCCCAACCTTTTTTAGCCTTATATTCTGCTGCCGTGTATTGTGCATCATGAAGCAGGAGGTCGGCACCAGCGGCAAGGTTGTAACCAGAGATCCATTTTGTGTCTGGTATAATTCCTTTTTCGCCAAGGGCAGGTTCATGATCGGGAATGTAAGTAAAAACTGACTTGCCGGTGCTTACACGAAAGCCCACAGTAGGCCCCGGATGAATAATATACTCAGACTGAATATTAAATGGCCCTATAGTAAAATGGCTGTTTGCAATTTCATGCAAAGTAAGTTTGCACGGGAGATCACGAATAAGTACCGGAAATAAAGGCGGCGAAAGGTATCGGCTTAACCTGGTATGCAAAGTTTGTGAACTGCTTACCGGCCCCCAGATATGTACATCCATCCCCGGTTCAAACAGCGCTTTAAAAAACCCAAGTCCCTGTATATGATCCATGTGCAGGTGAGTTAGCAAAATATCAATACGTTTGGCTACGGGCTGATGAACTGCATTCAGTTTTTGTAATCCTGAGCCGCCATCAAAAACTAATTGCCAGTCATCTTGCAACACCTCAACACAGGAAGTATTTCCGCCGTAAAAGGCTGTCTCGGGGTCGGTTGTGGTAACAGAGCCACGTACGCCCCATAATTTAATTTTCATTCTTCAGTTGATTTCCAGAATATGGCAACAGCACCCAACATTTTGCCGGTGCGGCCGATGATAGGATATGCTGTGACCGAAATTTTTTGATTCTTGCCCTTCAGACTTTCTATCCAAAAACTCTTATGGTAAGGACTGGCATTTTTTAAAGTCTTAACCAGCGGTAATTCATCCGGCGGTAAAGATTTTCCCTCTTCATCAACCGGCTTAAATTCTGTTGACCACTGCTCTACGGGCATTTCACCGGTTTCTTCAAACCGCTTACCCAAAATTTCTTCTGCAGGTTCATTGTAAAAAATAAGATTACCAAAAGTATCGGTAATAAAAACAGGAATGGAAAGACAATCTGCCAGTTGACGGTTTAAAACGATCTCTATTTCGTAGGCAGGCATAATTAAAAATTTATTTATCCGGTTTCAATTTGCCTTGTTCAAAAGCATATTGAATATTTATTCATACAAGGTTCTAATTCCTTTTCAATTTGCAACAAAGAAACCATGCAAACAAGTTCACATGGTTTTCCTTTGCAAAGGTTTAAAAATTACTTAGACAACTGTCCCCTGACAGCTCCGCCCGGATACATTGGATTGTGCACATTCACATAATAATTTTCAGGATTTTGAATGATAGCTTTTAGCAATTCAATATCCAGGTTCGATATCGTTCCGCCGGACGAACCAGTTGAAGGAGCAGCCAATGTTATCACCACGGGACCATTTACCCCAGCCGGACCCACATGAATGTGAGCAGCAGTTGCGGGATTAATATTTGACACAGATAGCTCGTAGCTGATACTTCTCTGGCCAATATTTACCGTAATGTATGCCATTCCCGTACCATCAGGATCACCAACTCCATTGGCACTCGTAAGATGAGCGCTAAGTGGTCTGCCACCTACTTCGGGATTAGCTGCGCCAACTTTAGTAGTCAGGTTCTCAGCAATACCGGGCTGTTGAGACATTTCTTTGGAACAGGAAACCAGGGCAAATGCCGAAAGGAGAAAATAGGAAATCTTTTTCATATTTAATAAGTTTTAAAAAGTGAAAAAATATTTAATCATTGCAAGCTACGAAGATTACACAAGCAAACACAGTCTCCATGATGACAGTTTTCGGAAACGAAGAAGGTATGGATATCAATGGGGCCAGCGTTCTTAAAAACGCTGGCTCGTAGGGATATATAAGATGTTAACACAGACGATGTTAACCCGAAAATGTATTATTTATGGTAGCTTTTGCAATAACTCTTGCGATGAAGATTGCAGCAAAGAAAGAAATCAATTATCAGATTAGAATTTTTCATTCCCCTGCTGTGGTTCGTGGCCCACGAAACCACAAGACCACCCAATGTCTTGTGCCACGAGCCACGGCTGCGGGCTTACTTCGATGCCGGCTGACCTGCATTTACTCATCTTTTGTAATTATTGAGTCCCAGCCAAGTCTCCCGAAGGGAACTCGGCACCCAAATAATCCTACGTTCCAATTCGTTTTCTAAAAAAGAGGTAACTACTTAAAGCAGTTCGCGTTGATAAAATAGATGCCTTCAAGGTTTTGCAATTCTTACTTTTTACAGACCTTAGGATGAGCGTAAAATAAAGATATTTTATTTCGAATTTGCCAACCCGTGGCGCGTGTCCACACGTCACTTCAGTAGCCATAGCTAATAGTTTCCTGAAGGCACGAACCAGGGCCAAGCTGCGGAAATTTTCTGACTCATATATTTTTTAAAAGTTTTTTTATTTAAAGATTGGATGGCGGTTTTTGAACGCCACGAATATAAATATTAAAAGTTCAGAAATTAACCGCTCATGTTTTTTTGCATTGATAAATATGCATGTAATGCAGATTGGTGAACGGCTGAATTGATTACGATTATTCGGGGCAGACCTCACTTATTTTTCAGAAGCAAAATTGTGATTTACATTAACAGCCACTATACCGTTATCATTAATCATAATTCCTTATTTTTGGCAACTCTAATAATCCTTATGATAGCATATCTAGCTGGCAAATTTACATTTAAAACTCCCGCAGTAGTCTATGTTGACGTGCAGGGCGTTGGCTACGAGGTCAATATTAGTTTAAACACTTACTCACATATTCAACCGCTATCCGAAGGGAAATTATTTACCCACCTGCAGGTGAAAGAGGATTCCCACACTTTATTTGGTTTTTTTGATGCGGTCGAAAAGGAAATGTTTATCCTGCTACTAAGTGTTTCAGGCGTGGGTGCAGCGACTGCCAGAATGATGCTGTCTAATATGAAACCGGCGGAGATTTCAAATGCGATTGTAATGAACAATGCTAAATTACTTGAAAGTGTAAAAGGTATTGGGAGAAAAACTGCAGAAAGGTTGGTGCTGGAATTACGGGATAAAGTTTCAAAATTATCCAACTCAGTTCCTGGTATTCAATTCGTTGGCAATACTTTAGAACAAGATGCGTTAAATGCATTGATTGCCCTCGGAATTTCCAAGTCATTGGGTGAACAATCTATTAAAAAAATTATGGCAGCCGAACCTTCAATTGATAATCTTGAAACATTAATTAAAAAAGCGCTAAAGGCTATTTGATAGAAATTCTACCTTAATTAAATCGTTGGATGTTCCCTGAAAGAATTTTTTTTCCGGATTACTTTGGATTAATAAGGTTGTGCGTGCTATCAATGGTAATGGTAGTGAGTACATGCTATGTTGCAACCGCCCAGGATACTACAACTACACAAACTCCCGATACTTTAAAATTTCCTATAAAAGACCGCCGTGGCGATTTTATTTCGGCCATTCCATCTGTCTATGATTTTAAACAACCTTCTAATATTACCGATTCGGTGGAATACGATCCGATTACGAAACATTACATTGTTTATGAAAAAATAGGCAATAGATATTACCGGACTCCTACTTATTATACTGCTGATGAGTTCCTGAAAATACAAGCCCGAAAATCAGAGCAGGAATATTTTAAACAACGTGCCAACACACTGAGTGTATTAAATCGTGGAAGGGTGAAACCCAAGCTGAGCCTGTATGATAATCTATTCAACCGTTTATTTGGAAACGGGAAAATTGATATCCAACCACAGGGAAACGTGGATATAACTGCGGGTTACCAGGGACAAAATATTAAGAACCCAACACTGCCGGAAAGAGCGCGGCGCAATGGCGGCTTTGATTTTGACATGGCTGCGCAATTAAATGTAAATGCCAATATTGGTGATAAATTAAAATTCCCAATTAGTTATAATACTCTTGCGAATTTTGATTTTACCAATCAACTAAAATTGGATTACAGTGGTACTGATGATGAAATTTTAAAACGCTTTGAAGCGGGCAATGTTTCATTCCCTTCGAGGAGTACATTGATACCCGGTGCGCAATCTTTATTTGGAATAAAAACCCAATTACAATTTGGAAAATTATTTATTACCGGAGTTTTAGCCAGCCAAAAATCACAAAGGCAATCGGTGGATTTAAAAGGTGGAACTGCATCCCAGCAGTTTGAATTGAAGGCACATGATTATGAAGAAAACAGGCACTTTTTGTTGGGCCAATATTTCAAAAATAACTATGATAAGGTGATGAGCAATTTGCCGGCAGTTACCACGCCGGTTCAAATATTAAGACTCGAAGTCTGGGTCACCAATAAAAATGGAGTGAATCGTGAAGCGCGGGAAGTAGTGGGACTTATGGACTTAGGAGAATCTAATCCCTTCCATAATTTTACCGTGAATGGCACACTCCCGGACAATAATACCAACAGTGAATATAGCTCCATTATCAACACACCCAATAGCCGCAATGCGACTTTAATTACCAGTCAATTGATGGGCATGGGACTTAGTCCTGTACAGGATTTTGAAAAAACTTTTGCCAGGAAACTGGATTCTACCCAATATATATATAATCCTAAAGTTGGTTTTCTTTCTCTAAGCCAGCCTTTGCAGGCAGATGAAGTTTTAGGTGTTGCTTACCAATATTCTTACAATGGAAGAATATATACAGTGGGTGAATTTGCACAAGGTGTTACTCCTGATTCTGTGTCGAGCAATCAGGGTATTCTTTTCCTGAAATTATTGAAAGCAACTTCGCAGCGCCCGACGCTCCCTATTTGGGATCTGATGATGAAGAACGTTTATAGCGTGGGTTATGGCACATTAGATCGACAGGATTTTGATCTAAATGTATTGTTTGAACAACCTGGTTTTGGGGCAAAAAGATATTTGCCCTTTGGTGATTTGAACCAGGGAACTCCCATTTTAACCCTGGCTAATTTAGACAGACTTAACAACCAAAATGATCCGCAACCGGATGGTGTTTTTGATTTTGTGGAAGGCTACACTGTGCTTTCACAATACAGCCGTGTCATCTTTCCGTTGTTACAACCGTTTGGCCGTGGCCTCACCGCAAAAGTTTTTAGTAATCCTGCATTAGGTGCGGATAGTTTGTATTATCCATTATACGATTCGATAAAAGCAAATGCTATTGAGCAATTCCCAAACCTTGATCGTTTTGTTTTAAAGGGTTCCGCAAAATCTTCTTCTACATCAGACATCAGTATTGGATATAATATTCCTCCAGGCTCAGTAAAGGTTACAGCCGGTGGCCAAATGCTAAATGAGAATATTGATTACACCATCAATTATGATTTAGGAACTATTAAAATAATCAACCAGGCTATCATTAATGCGGGTCTTCCTGTGCAGGTAAATTTTGAAAACAATGCATCGTTCGGACTTCAGCAAAAAAGTTATTTAGCCCTGCGGCTCGATTACCTCGCAAAAAATACCGCGAAAGAGCAACTCTCATTAGGAGCTACTGTAGTGCGTTTAAGTGAGCGTCCCTATTTTACAAAAGTAGATTATGGCGAAGATCCTATACGGAACGCAATGTATGGAATGGACGCTAACTACCGCCGCGATTTACCAAGGCTTACGAAACTGCTCAACAAACTTCCCTTCTATAATACCACTGCTCCTTCATCGATCAATGCTTATGGTGAAGTTGCATTTTTGGATCCGGGGCATGCGCCCCAGATTGGAAAGGGTAGTGCCGGGGTAATTTATATTGATAATTTTGAAGGAAGCAAAAGTGATATTGATCTTCGCTTTCCTCCGATAAGTTGGGTATTGGCTTCTACTCCTTTTGGGGCTACTGCCGAAAACGGATCTATTCTTTTTCCTGAAGCTGGTGTAAACAATAGTTTAGATTATGGTAAGAACCGCGCTGCGCTTGCCTGGTACCAGATAGAACCGACTCTACAGGATCCACGCAATATCAATAATCCATTGAAGGGAAATAAAAAAGAGCTTTCTGATCCGCGCATTCGTTCGGTTTCTCAGACAGAAATTTTCCCGCAAAGGACAACCGATTTTGGTCAAAACCAATTGATCACTTTTGATCTTTCATTTTATCCAAAAGACCGTGGTCCTTATAATTATGAATCGTCTTCATTAAATATAAACTCCAGTGGAAAATTATTAAACCCAAAAAGTAAATGGGGTGGATTGATGAGAAATATAGATCAGACAGATTTTGAAACGGCAAATATTGAGTACATCGAAATGTGGGTGCAAGATCCTTTTGTCCTTGATGGCAACAGCTCGGGTGGTAAACTTTATTTGAACCTCGGAAATGTTTCAGAAGATGTTTTAAAAGATTCAAGAAGGTTTTATGAGAATGGATTGCCAACACCAAATCTGCCTGCGCAGGTTGATACTTCCATTTGGGGAGTAGAGCCTCGCAACCCAATACAGGTAACGAATGCATTCAGTAACGACCCTAAAGACAGGCCATACCAGGATGTAGGCTTTGATGGTTTGACTGATAGTGCGGAAGTTGTTTTCAGAAGGAATGATTATCTGAATATTTTGGCTTCTAATTTCGGTACGTCTTCTAAAATATATTTAGAAGCTTTACTAGATCCATCTGCTGACAACTATCAATATTATCGTGGTGAAAAATTGGATGCAAGAGGAGCTACTATTTTGGAACGTTATAAAAGTTTCAATGGCCCCCAGGGTAATAGTCCTGTTTCCAATAATAATACGCAGTACTCTTCTGCGGCCACGCTTTATCCGGATCAGGAAGATGCTAATCGCGATAACACATTGAATGAAACGGAAGAATATTTTCAGTATGTCATTGACCTGAAGCCGCCGACTTCTCCTCAAATGACGATTGGTCAAAACTATATTGTTGACAAAAAAGTAGTGGGTGTAAAATTAGTAGATGACAATGTGCGTAACGAAACCTGGTACCAGTTAAGAATTCCAATTGATTCGTACAACAAGAAAATTGGAAACATCCCTGATTTTAAATCCATCAGGTTTATAAGAATGTTTCTTACCGGGTTTGAAGATAGTGTTACCGTGCGTTTCGGTAAGTTAGATCTCGTAAGAAACACGTGGAGAAAGTTTCAATACAAATTAGATTCTACAGGAAATTATACCAAAACCAGTACTGACGATTTTAATGTGGGTGCCGTAAATATTGAAGAGAATGATAAGCGCTCTCCATTGCCATATCGTACTCCACGCGAAATAGAAAGAGTACAAACTTTAAGTAATAATGGGGTAAATCTTTTACAGAATGAGCAGGCTCTTACACTCCAATTTAATAATCTTGCGAGGAAAGAAGGTAAGGCCGTTTTTCAAACATTTGCCAACAGGGATTTTCGCCAGTTTAAGAAACTGCAAATGTATATTCACGCAGAAAGGAATATAGAAACCAATCTGGATAACAACAGTCTCACCGCAGTCGTGAGAATGGGAAGTGACTTTGTAAATAATTATTACGAAGTAAGAATACCATTGAAATTAACACCGTTGAATCTTGGGTTGGATCCTAATAGCGATATGTACAATGATACAGTATGGATTAAAGGCAACAGCCTAGATCTGGATTTAGGAGTTTTTACACAACTTAAAACTCAAAGAAATTTATCGAGCCAACCCATCAACGCAGTGTATTCCCAATTACAATCAAATGGTCAGACCTATGCAATTATGGGAAATCCGAATCTTGGCGAAATAAGAGGAATGTTGATGGGGGTAGAAAATACAAATGCCGTTGGCGCAAGTGGCGAACTTTGGTTTAATGAATTACGTTTGTCTTCTTTGGATGAGAATGGTGCGTGGGCTTCATTGGCACGGGTGGATGTAAACCTTGCGGACCTCGGTACCATCTCACTTTCAGCCAATACACATAGCAAAGGATTTGGTACATTGGAACAAAGAGTCAATGAACGTTTCCAGGATAATTTTGTTCAGTTTGATGCAACGACCAACCTGGAACTTGGCAAGCTTCTTCCGAAAAGTGCGGCGTTGTCAATACCGTTTTTTGCGAGTATTACACAAACCATAAGTACGCCGGAGTACGATCCTTTTGATAAGGATATTAAATTGAAGAACAAATTAAAGTACAGTTCGGCAAGTGAAAGAGATTCCATCAGGAAAACAGCAGTTGATTTTTCATCTATAAAAACAGTCAGCTTTACCAACGTTCATAAAAATCGAACGGGAAATAAAAAGCCACAATTGTGGGATATCGAGAATGTTGATTTGAGCTATACGTATTCAAAAACGGAAGCCCGCAATCCATTGATTGAATATAATAATGTTACCAAACAGCGCGGTGGCGTGGGTTATAATTATACTCCTCAACCTAAGTTTTTTGAACCCTTTAAAAAATTATTTAAAAAATCAAAGACGCATTGGTTCGATCTTGTGAAGGATTTTAATATCAATCCGATTCCAACGCAGATTACTTTCAAGGCAGATATTTATCGCCAGTTTGGTGTAATAAAACCGCGAAGCATTGGTGGGGATAAATACACAACTCCCGAAACTTATGATAAGTATTTCACGTTCGATAGAAATTATATTGTAAGGTGGGATCTTACCCGTTCACTTAATTTCGATTATTCAGCGCTCAATAATGCACGCATTGACGAGCCATTCGGAAGAATTGATACCAAAGCTGAAAAAGATACCGTGAGCAGAAATTTCTGGACGGGTGGTCGCAATACGGTTTTCAGTCAGGCGGTAAATCTTTCTTATAATGTGCCGCTTAACAAATTGCCACTTACTGATTGGATGACTATGAGGTTGAGTTATACAGCAAATTATAGATGGATTGGTGCTTCACGATTAGCCGTAAACCTTGGAAATTTCCTGGAGAATGGCCAGCAGGAGGAAGCCACTTTTCAGATGGATTTTACCAGGCTGTATTCCAAGTGGAAATGGCTGCGTGCTTTGGAACAGCCTCGCGAATCTCGTCAGTCGGGAGCTTCGCAAGATAGTTCCGCAAATAAAAAGCAAACAGTTACGGCCAAACCCAAAGACCCAAAAGCACTTCCGGAAATAAATGGAGTGATGAGGATATTTGGAAAGTTACTTACGAGTGTGAAATCGGTAAATGCAACGCTTTCGCAAAATAGTAATACGCGTTTACCCGGATATACAGACAGTACAAAATATTTAGGACAGAACTTTAATAGCATGGCTCCCGGTTTTGATTTTATCATGGGTCGTCAGCCGGACAGCAACTGGCTCAATCAAGCTGCCAGAAAGGGTTTGATATCTAAAGACTCTTTATTTAATGATTTGTTTGTACAAAATTTTAATCAAAGATTTACAGTTTCTGCGCAATTGGAACCCATCCGCGATTTGACAATTGATATTAATCTTGATAAAACTTTCAGTAAAAATTACACGGAAACTTTTAAAGATACTTCCGGCACCGGCGATCATTTTGGTCACCTGAGTCCTTATTTAAACGGAAGTTTTAATGTTAGCTACATTGCCTTCAGCACTTTATTTGAAAAGTATGATGCTAACAGAGTTTCGGCAACCTTCCTGAAATTTCAGGATTACCGGCAGATATTATCGCAACGTTTGGGTGAGAATAATAAGTACAATCAGCAGGCAGGAAGTCCTGTAGGCACTGATGGATATGCAGTAGGTTATGGCCGCTACGCCGTTGATGTTTTGGTACCTGCATTTCTTGCGGCATACACAGGACAGGACCCTACAAAAGTTTCTTTGATCAAGCAAGGAAGCCGAAATATAAAAGCCAATCCGTTCAGTGGTATTTTACCAAAACCCAATTGGCGTATCGCTTATAATGGCCTTAGCAGGATTCCGGGGCTTGACAAAATATTTACGAATTTTTCATTGACGCATGCATACAATGGTAGCGTTGGTATGAATAGTTTCACCTCGGCATTATTATACCAGGATATTTCTCATTACAATTACCCTTCGTTTATTGACACGGTTTCAAACAATTATATACCGTATTTCCTCGTACCTAATATTACTATCCAGGAACAGTTTTCACCATTGGTAGGAATTGATATGTCGTTTACAAATCAGTTCAGCCTGAAGTTTGATTTTGTAAAACAGCGTCAGTTAAGTTTGAGCCTTATCGACTACCAGGTGAGTGAAGTTCGTTCTACGGAATTCACTATTGGCACGGGTTTCCGTAAAAGAGGATTAAAGCTTCCGTTCAAATTACCGTTCACAAAAAAAGATACCAAGCAGCTTGAAAATGAAATTAATTTCAGGTTCGATTTTCGTATAAGGGATAACGTTACATCCAATAGCCGGCTTGATCAAAACAGTTCTTTTGCCACAAACGGAAGTAAAGAGATTAGCATAAACCCAACTATAGATTACTATATCAATAACCGCGTAAATGTGAAA
>JBDSHT010000414.1:0-7703 GCA_039918315.1 Ginsengibacter sp.
AACCGTAATTCGCCACACGTATGAGTTCTGTACATCGTTATTATTTATCCTTTATATATTTTATTTCGAGAGGCCGCAAAGATAAACCGTTCAAGAGTGATTTTAAATTTTTCTAAATTTTTCTTACGCATAAAACTATTCCTATAAATTTGGCGTTAAGCAACAACTGCATACCAAAACTACACGAAATGAAAACTATCCTTTTTTCCCTTCTCCTTCTGGGGAATTATGTAACCTACGCTCAAAATAGCTCTTATGAAAAAGCGTGGAAGGCCCTTGACGAAAATAAAAGAACCGAGGCTGAAACAATTCTGCAACAAGCGATGAAAGAGCCTGCTACAGCGGTTGATGCGTACATTACGAATCTTTATTTACAGACCTATAATGGAAAGGACGATAAAATAAATGATTTTGAAAGTTCCTTTTATGATAAGGTAGCCAATCCTTATCCTTACGTATTTTCTCTGTGGTTTAATCGTGCTGTTTTGGGTGTTTATGGTAAAAAAACGAAAGATGCCCAATTGAAATTGATGGAGCGGATTATTGCGGATGCCAAGGCCCCAGGTACTTTGGTGGCTGCCGCCAATTATCAAAAGGAACTTAATTTAATTTTTTCTGCTGCATTTGATAAGGTGCCCTTGTATGCGGAAAAAGTTGGAAATATTAGAAATTGGCAATTTACAGGTCCTTTTGAAAATCTTTCTGAGAGTGGTATCTATAAAGATTATGGCCCTCTACAGCATCCGGAGCCCGACGCGGTTTTTAAATCATTGACAAATGCGAATATAAAATGGTTTGTGCCTACAGTCGAATCACCTGATGGCTGGACAGGAATTATCTACAATTTTAACCGTTGGCCCGCTGTTGTGTATGCGCAAAATTTTGTAACCGCTCCGGCCGATCAAACTGTTTATTGTAATGTTGGTTTTTCAGGTGCTATAAAAGTTTGGATCAATGATGAATTGGTAATTTCTGAATTCAAAGAACTGACATCTGAATTGGATCATTACACGGTAAAGTGTGATTTAAAGAAAGGAACGAATAGGGTGCTGGTACAATTGGGTTATACCAATTCTACTTACCCAAATTTTATTGTAAGATTCACTGACGAAAAATACAAGGCTCTCCCGGAAATTAAAGGCTCCTCAAAGTATGCTGCTTATCCAAAAAATACTGTTCAAAAGGAGTATGCGATCATTCCGCATTTTGCACAGAAATATTTTGAAGATAAAATAAGTTCACAGCCGGACAATCCGATCAATTATTTATTGCTTGCTGATGTATTTATGAGAAGCAATCAATTGCTGGATGCGCGCAAGGTGATCAGTGCTGCGCTCGATAAGGCAACTACTAACTCGTTATTAAGGATGAAATTATTAGAAATTCTAACAAAAGAAAATAACAGGACTCTGTTGCTGGAAGAGTTAGAAAAGATTAAACAATCTGATCCTGAAAGTTTAGTGGTTTTTGAAGTCAATCTTAAGCAATTATTTGCAAACGAAAAATATGAAGAGTGTGCTGCGGAACTGGCAAAGCGTACAATAATATACGGTGAAGATGAAACTTCAGCAGGCTATGAAATACTGCTTTTAGAGAAGGATAAGAAGTATGATGAAATGATGAAGGTTGCAGAGAAGATGTATGAGAAAAATCCTGAAAATGCGAAGTTGATTGCAATGATGTACACCATAAAAAAAGATGTCAACCAGGATAAAAAAGGTGCCATGAAGGTGTATGAGAAATTCATGAAAGACAATTATAATTATGATGTTTATATCAATTACGCGAACATACTTATTGAGCAAGGCGACATAAAGGAGGGGATAGCGCTTAAAGAAAAATTGATTCAAATTTTTAATTACGATCCAAATGGACCGTACAATTTGGCGAAATATTATTTCGGTATCAAGCAGTACGACCAGGCAGAAAAACTGTTAGAAAAATCACTGGCTTTATCGCCTTATAATGAGGTGTACTGGGAGTTTATGGGTGATATAAAAAGTGAAAAAAATAATCAGGCGGAAGCTTTAAAAGCGTACAATCGTTCGTTAGAATTTAATCCAAACCAGTATGCCCTGCTGAGCAAAATCAGGAAGGCACAAGGAAAACCTGAGATCTCAAAATTGTTTCCGCAGGTAGATATTGATAAATTAATTAAGGACGATAAGCCCGCTGAAGCAAAGAATACAGACTATGGATATTATTATATTTTGGATCAGCAGGATGCGTTTATTTATCCAGATGGGGCAAATGAAAGATACATTACTATGATCATAAAGATTGCAACTGACGACGGTGTAGAGAGATATAAGGAATGGGCTATCGGGTATAATAATTCTGAAACATTGTTGATTGAAAAATCAGAAATTGTAAAGCCCACGAGTACAAAAATTCAAGGAGAAAGAAATGGAAATCAGATCGTATTTACTAACCTGGAGGTTGGGGATGTGGTGGTACTTAAATACCGTTTACAGAGCAATGCGACCGGCCGATTTGCAAAAGAATATTGGGATAAATATTATTTCGGCGGACAAATTTATTCAGCCTTTAGCAGGTACAATTTGTTGGTTCCATCCGGTTTAAAAATCGATTATACTTTTATCAACAGTAATTTGAAACCCACTGTTTCTGAAGTGGAAGATTTTAAACAATACAGTTGGTTAACAGAAAAACCAACACCAATGGATGACGAACCTTTGATGCCTCTTGTGGGAGATGCCGGTCCTGTTTTGCACATTACTACTTTACCTTCCTGGCAGAATATTGCAGATTGGTACAGTGACGTTGTCAATAATAAATCTGAAGAAGATTTTGAAATTCTTGCTTTGTATAAAAAACTTTTTCCCCAGGAAAATAAAAGCCTTTCAGAATTTCAAAAGGCAAAAATTATTTACGAATATATTGAATCAAATATCCGCTACAGTTCGGTTTCATTCAGGCAGAGTGGCCTCGTACCTCAACGGGCTTCTGCTACATTGACTACAAGGCTGGGCGACTGTAAAGACCTGTCAAACCTGTTTGTTACATTGGCCCACATGGCTGGTATTAATGCTCAAATGGTTTTGGTAAATACAAGAGACAATGGTCAGAATGATATTATGTTACCCTCGGTAGAATTCAATCATTGCATTGCTAAAGCGGTGTTAGATAAGAAAAGTTATTACATAGAATTAACTGACAATTATTTACCGTTTGCGAGTTTGCCCAACACGTTGAATGGTGCTACCGCTCTGGAAATTCCATCTAAATCGCTTAATGAAAAAGCAGCACTGATAAAATTAAAAGCAGGAAACAGGACGAGGGATATTATCAAAAGAAAAATTGATATTCAACCAAAGGGAAGTGATTTAGAATTGCACGTGACCGCTACCATGAATGGCGCATTTTCTTCTTCTGTAAGGTCTAATTACCGTAATCTGGAGAACGATAAGCAAAAACTGGAATTAGAGAAAGTTCTGGCAGGTAATTATAAAAATAATGTCCGATTGGAAAAAGTAACTTTTAAGGATTTGGATAAATTGAATGACTCTGTTGAATATTCATACAACTACAGGGTGAAAAATGAAATTGCGGAAATAGGAAGCATGAAAACTTTCAAAATAATGTATCCTGATGTTATAGCGTCCCTGGATTATTTTTCTGCTGATGAAAGAAAGTACCCGATCGAATATTGGAATTATGAAAATGCCGATGCGTATGAAACCGTTGTAAACATTACAGCTCCGGACGGAAGTAAATTTGTGGAATTACCAAAAAGTGAAACGATTACTTTTCATGATATGAAATATATAATTCAATATTCACTGAAAGCTCCCGGTAAATTGACCATCACACGCAAGTTTATAAATGACAGAGTCCAGCAAATTTTGCCGCAGGATTATGATGCATTTAAAACTTTTTTTGAAAAAATTGTTAAGGCTGAACAAAAGTTTATTGCTTATAAATGATGATTGCTGAATGGCTTCCTTTTTTTAATCTGAAGCAATTTTTTCCTTTATTAAAAAACCGGCAGTGAAAAATTTTCACTGCCGGTTTTTATTTGGAATGTTTTAAGTATTGATGAGTTCTAACTTTGATGCTTACACGTAAAAAGCCATGGACTTATTTCTCCATTATTTAGCCTGAATCCCAGGTAATCTAACACATTAAGTAATTTATTAAAAAGTTAAAAAAATTAAAATGTTGAGCGTTTTTATTGATTAGGTTTTAGTTTCGCGCCATTCTTAAAAATGGGCAAGGTAGTTGCAATAGCTATTAACACTATGTTTTAGCCATAAATGCCTGAAATAATTATTAAAATAAATACAACTAAATAAAAATATTATGACAAAGAGAATTACATTTTCCCTTCCTGCTGAGGCAGTACAAGGAGCATCCGAAGTAAAATTGCTTGGAGATTTTAATAACTGGAATCCTGAAAATGCGCCGCGTTTGGAAAGACAAGCAGATGGTTCATACAAAGCTGTAACAGAGTTAGAAGCAGGAAGAACGTATCATTATCGTTTTTTACTGGACAATGGAAATTGGGTAAATGATTACAGCGCTCAACAATATGAGAACGTACCAGGTTTCTATATTGATAATTGCGTGATTAATGTTCCTGAAGCAACTGAAGTAAAACATAAAGCAGCACAACCAGTTTCAACCGTGAAGGCTATTGAAAAAGCCACTTCAACTACACCTGTTGCTAAAAAAGCTACTAAAAAAGCACCAGCAAAAGACGACGCACTGGTTGCTAAAAAAGCAAAATCTGTAGAAGCTAAATCTACTGCGGTTACTAAAGCAGACAAACCTGCTAAAGCAGCTAAAAAAGCAGCACCGAAAGCAAAAAAATAATCTCCGAATATTTCAAAGAATAGAGGTTCATTGATGGTATTACCTTACAGGATTGTAAGGTAATACCATTGAGGGCTTTGTTGCACGGATGAAATTATTTTTTATCTGGTCGTGGGATAATCTTCTTAACGAAATGGTTTTTATGAACAGTTTTTTGAAAATCATTAAATTCAAAAAATTAATCTTCTGCCATGGCATAGATCGCAAATGATGCAAGCCAATGTTCGCCGCCATAGCCACCGTTAGTAATTTCAGGCAGGGTGTCATCAAGGTATTGCTGTGCACGTTTTTTGAAAAGTGATTTTAACGGATGCCCGGTCGGCAACGCAGAAGCAATGCCTTTCATACACCAGGTTCTTGTGAAGGAAAGCCCATCCAGATGTATAGTTTGGTAATCACTCCGATCACTCACTACAGGTTTTTCACAGAGACGTTCAATGCTCCTTTTTGTATAAAATTCATCAAGCCATTTTACAAATTTTTGCTGTGGAAGTACCCTGCGCATTAGGTCAGCCACTTCCAGGCTGGGGGAGAAAAAGTCTGCTCCATCGGGTTCCATGTAAGCAGGGGTTTGCTTTTCATTTAAATAAAAATATTTTGCTTTTTTGATCACGCTGTTGGCGAAAGAAGTATCACCTGATGTACGTGCCCAGTCTAATGCAAAGCAGAGCCCAAAAGCCGTATTAGTGTGTGTTCCCACTCTGCTCGGATACGTTTGTTTCGGTAAATATGCTTTCCAAAGCGTGATGATTTTTTGCGTTAAAGGTTGAAGTGCTTCATGCCATTTTACAGCATTAGGATTATTTTTCCATGTCAATAATTCCTGGTCCAGCTTTAAAAGCCATGCCCATCCATAAGTCCTTTCATAAGTTCCTGAAGCAGTATATTTTCCAAAATATTCTGCTTCCATTTTCATTTTATCAATCTGAAAAGAGTTATTTAAAACAGAAATAATTTCATCGTTGCCGGGCAACTCAGGAAATTCTTTTAATAACCTTATCAACATCCAATGACCATGCAGGCTACTGTGCCAGTCAAGGCATCCGTAAAATACCGGGTGCAATTCATGAGGCAATAATTGCGCATCCGTTTTGCCATCTGACAGGTGAGAAGTTTTATTGGGAAATTCAACAGGGATGCAATGCAGTGGCAGCAAGCTTAAACGGGCGGCTGTTTCAATGTCTAATTTTGCCTGCGCAGAAATTTTCAACGGCAATAAAAAAATAACTGAACAAAGAAGCGTGAATATATATTTCATGGAATTGTTTTAGTCTGACGATTTAGTGTTTTGCGACATTTTAAAAACTAACAATACACCTTCAGAAAGCACTACGGATTAGCCAACACATTTACCCTGACACCTTCACTATGCGCCGTAAATTCAGGAGCATACATGCATTGAATACTGGTGATACCATTGCTGAAATTTCCTGCATGAGTTACAAACATTGGGTATTCAAAAACATAAGTTCCCTTTCTTAAATAACTGAAGAAAAAATTCGTACTCACATCCTTTGTAGTTTCATAATAGCCAAGCCCATCCTGGTATTTATATTGGCTGATGACATTGGTGGGCTCCATGCAACTGGCGCGCATATCTTTCATGTGCACGTATTCCATATCCCTGTCTGCACGAAGTTCTATGCGTACTTTTATTTTATCTCCAATGTGTAATTGGTCTCCATCATTCACCGGTGTTAACACTGCTCCACGATCGGTATTGCGTTCGATGAATAATTTTTTTGAAAGACGCAAAGGTGTTTCTGCAAAAGTTATTTTGTCAAGATTTTCAAAATATTGCCAATAAGCTGCACCCCATGAAGACTGAATGTTGGTTGTCTTATTTGATGATGGGTTTGCAGAGGAAGTGGTCATTTTTATATTTCCCATCTCCGGGTTAACTTTATCACCATCTATTCTTGTTTTAAAATAACCAGACCCTGCTTCCAGTTTTTGATCCTGGCTTTTGAGGATTGTATTTCCGAGTTGGATAGAAACATTTCTTTCGACAGGCAACCAGTCAGAGCCTTGCAACAATATTGCGTAAACGGCTTCCGCTGTGGCTTTGGTGCTTTCCCAACTATTGGTCTGTTTGTTTTTTAACAGCCATGTTTTCAACTCATCAACTATTGTTTCGTCTTTCTTAATTTCTGAAAATACTTCTATCATCAATGCCTGCGATTCGATAGGAGCCTGGTACCACCAATATCCGCCGCGGTCAAATTCTTTCCAATACCTTCCCAACTCTGCGTTATTAATTGAGTTTTGTTGCAAAGATCCTACGATGGCTTTTGCAACCTGTTTATCGTTGGCGCGATTCAACACCAATGCAATCATACCTTGTAGATAAATTCCCTGTGAAAGCCAGTATTTTTTTGCCTGCTCACGGTAATAGCTATACGCAATATTTGCACTTTTGTCAACAGCGTAATCAGGAAAGAAACTGCGCATGTATAAATACTGAATGGCAATTGCAGACAACTGATTATTTTTCAGGTTCGCTTTATTTTTTATCAACTGGTCGTAGTCTTCCTTGAGCCTTTTGTCAAGGTAAGGCATAGCTTTATCAAGGATAGATTTTAAATGCGCCTGTTGAGCCATGGGATAGGCATTCAACTTTTTTAAATGCCCTATTCCTGTTACAATATATTGGGTAATATAACGGTTATCCGCACCGCCTTTGAACCATACAAACCCTCCGTTGGATGATTGCATGTCTGAAAGTTTATCCAGGGTGGACGCCATCTGCTCACTCATTTTTACCATATCAAAAAGCAAGGCGATATTCTTCTTTTGTTCCTGCTCATTTTGAGCATTCAGCACCCATGGTGTTTCCTGCAACAGTACTGATTTTAGCTCTTCATTTT
>JBDSHT010000415.1:0-4283 GCA_039918315.1 Ginsengibacter sp.
AAGATGTAAGGACAATGGTGTTACCAATCACTTGATCATGTGTGATGATGAGGGGCCTCTTGGAGATCCTGATGATAAAAAAAGAAAGAAGGCAGTTGAGAATCATTATAAGTGGGTTGATGCCGCAAAGTATCTTGGATGTATTACTATCCGTGTAAATACTTATGGTGAAGGCTCTCCGGAAGATGTACAATCTGCGGCCGCTGATGGTTTAGACCAATTGGCAGATTATGCATCTAAACAAAACATAAATGTAATTGTTGAAAACCATGGAGGTGTTACATCTAACGGTGATTGGGTTGAGCAATTGATGAAGAAAGCCAATCGAAAAAATATTGGAACGCTTCCCGATTTTGGAAATTTTTGTATTGAGTATTCAACAGGAGCGGTCAGGACGTGTGTAACTGAATATGACAAGTACAAAGGAGTTGCGCAAATGATGCCTTTTGCAAAGGGAGTTAGCGCCAAGACCAGGGATTTTGATGATAAAGGAAATTGTGTAGAAACTGATTATTATAAGATGATGAAAATTGTAAAAGATTTTGGATTTAAAGGGTATGCAGGTATTGAGTTTGAAGGAAAAAATTGTAGTGAAGATGAAGGTATAAAAAAGTCAAAAATCTTGCTGGAGAGAGTAGCAAAGGTTTTATAAAGCTTAATTTATTTTTTAAGTTAGACAGGTATTTAGGAAAAATTTTTCTTTGCCAAATTGCTGAAATCCTTCGAAGGCTTACAGCGCAAGCAATACCTGTTTTAACCACGTGATAAAAGTGCTTATTTCTAAAAATTGATTTATACTCATTAATAAAGTCCAAAAATGGAAAGAAATAATTTTGACAGGCGACAATTTGTTAAGGCAGTTTCAGTAGGTTCTCTTGCCGGACTAGTTTTAAATAGCGTTCCGGTTTTTGCGGAAGCGAAAAAAGAAAATGATAAATTAAATTTTGCCAACATTGATGACCAAAGTTGGGTAGAAATAGATAACGTCCTGTATGGAGCCAAAGCTAACGATCTTGGACAAATAGGTGGAGGAAGCAGATACAAAAATATTATTACGAAGGGTGACTACATTATTACAGATCATGATGCTTTACTCGAGAGCCTTATGACTAAAAGTGAATACGGCGGTATAACAGATCATGATACGTTATTGGAGGATATTATTAAAAAAGGGGAATACACCGTAACGAACGTTGATAATTTACTGGCCTCTTTGGCGAAAGCCAAAGCGGGGCAGGTAGTTTTTATTCCTTCAGAAACTTTCATTGATCTTACTACACTAATTTACATAGATGAGCTTGTTCTGGAAGTGCCAGAAGGCGTTACCCTGGCGGGAGACCGCGGATATAATGGTTCAAGAGGAGCGCTACTCGCCAGTGATGCAACTAAAACACGGGTAATCATTAAAGCGGGTGGTCCCAACGTACGAATTACCGGTCTTCGAATTCAGGGACCTCATCCAAGACGATATATAGATAATCACAGAAAGGCTTTTGGCCCAGACCCTTATACATCTGGGCTGGGAGGTGCCTATTACAACAAGTTTCCTACTTCAAATGGTATTGTATCTAATTATAACAATCTGGAAGTGGACAATTGTGAAATATCGGCTTTTTCAAATGGTGGTATTAACCTGAACAAAACGACTAACGGACATCACATACACCACAACTACATTCATAAATGTCAACGAATGGGCTTAGGATATGGTGTGGTTCTGGAAGGAGCTACCGCCCTGATTGAGTATAATATGTTCAACGAGAATAGGCATTCTATTGCCGGTACCGGACGAGCTGGCGAAGGTTATATAGCCAGACACAATATTGAAATGGGGATTTCATTAAGTCATTGCTTTGATATGCATGGTGGTAGAGATAGGAAAGACGGAACGGAGATAGCAGGGCGCTCTATTGAAATTTATAACAATACTTTTTATGCACCCACACGTGCTGTAGCAATCCGTGGTGTGCCGCAGGAGGAATGTAAAGTTCATAATAACTGGTTTCAAAAACACGGAAATTCTGGCGAGGCAGTTAGGTCTGAAAAGAATACCACGATATTTAATAATGTTTATGGGGCTAAGCCAACAGTTGCTATTTAGCCATGTAAATCAAATCTCACGGAAGTAGTTCCTGGCAAATACTTCGTTTCATTTTTTAATAATAATTATTTTATTTTTTATGTCAAACAGTTACTCAAGAAGAAAATTTTTTCAACAACTAGGCGGAACAAGTCTTATGCTTGCAGCAGGAGCGCTAACGGCTTCAGCAGCCAAAGAAGAAACCTCGTTTCCTAAAATTGTCGGCGCAAATGATCAAATTAGAATCGCGCTCATTGGAGCCGGTATAATGGGAAATGCAGATGTGGATACTGCATTAAAAGTGCCAGGGGTAAGCCTCGCAGCAGTATGTGATCTTTATTCCGGACGATTAACAAGAGTAAAAGAAAAATATGGAAAAGATGTTTACACCACGATGGATTACAGAGAAATTCTAGATAGAAAAGACATAGACGTTGTCATCATTGCCACAACGGATATCTGGCATGCAAGAATTGCTAAGGAAGCTATGCTAAAAGGGAAAGACGTGTATTGTGAAAAACCCATGGTAAAAGAAATCAAAGAAGGATTACCAGTGATAGCAGTACAAAAGCAAACAAAAAAAGTATTTCAGGTAGGTAGCCAGGTGATTGCCGGTTCTGCTTATGTGAAAGCAAAAGAATTATTGGGCAAGGGGGAAATTGGAAAGTTGAATTGTATTGAAGCAACTTATGACAGGCATAGTTCACTCGGTGCCTGGGAATATACTTTACCATCTGATGCCTCACCTGAAACGGTGGATTGGGATCGGTATATCGCTGGAATGCCGAAGCAACCTTACGATGCTAATAAATTTTTCAGATGGAGATGCTACAAAGAATTTGGGACCGGAGTTGCCGGCGATCTTTTTGTGCATTTGCTTACAGGCATTCACATGATTGTGGGTTCTGTCGGACCTTCAAAAATATTTTCAATGGGGCAACTCAGTTATTGGAAAGATGGACGAAATGTTCCTGATGTAATGACTGCGATTATGGAATATCCTGAAACAAAAACTCATCCTAAATTTTTACTTACGTTGAGGGTAAATTTTGCCAGCGGGGCTGGCGAAAAAACACTCATTCGATTTATAGGAAATGAAGGAGTGATGAACCTAAGTAGTGGTAGTGTAAATGTCCATTATGATCTTTTACCAAAAGCTCCTGGTATTGTTGGAGACTGGGATTCAATTACAACCTATCCATTGGCAATGCAAAAATCTCTTGTGGAAGACTACAATAAAAAATACTCGAAGGAAGATCAAATGGTTCCAACAAAGAACGACTTTACTTATAATGCTCCTGCCGGGGAGGACAAACATTTGAATCATTTCACACACTTTTTTGATTCTGTTAGAAACGGAACTCCCGTGTTTGAAAATGCAGAGTTTGCTTTTAGAGCTGCAGCCCCATGTTTGGCTTGCAACGACAGTTATTTCCAAAATAGATCAGTGCAATGGGATCCGGTTTCTATGAAAGAAATTGATTCTTCGTCAAAAAAATAATTTTAATGTTTTTAAAAAGAAGCTATTGAAAAAAAATATTATTTTAATTTTTATAATCGCCTTTTTCATTTCTCCAAAAGGAGCAAAATCAAGCCCTAACTTGGTGGGTGATACACTTCATATTATTGTAATTGGTGCCCATCCGGATGATTGCGATATGAGGGCCGGAGGCATTGCAGCTTTGTATTCCAAAATGGGACACAAGGTAAAATTTGTTTCACTTACCAATGGAGACAAAGGCCACCAAAGCATGGGTGGTGGCCCATTAGCATTGCGGAGATTGAAAGAGGCTAAAGAATCGGGGAGACGTCTTGGGATTGAATATGAAGTGTTGGATAATCATGATGGCGAACTGATGCCTACTTTGGAAAACCGGATGGCAGTGATTCGGTTAATTAGAGAATGGAATGCGGACATCGTTATTTCCACTCGCCCAAATGATTATCATCCCGATCATAGAAATACAGGCTTGCTGGTTCAGGATGCTGCGTACCTGGTTATTGTTCCCAACATTTTAAGTAGCGTACCGCCTTTAAAAAAGAATCCTTTGTTTCTCTACACACGTGATAATTTTCAAAGACCCAATCCATTTCGACCCGATATCGTGGTTGATATTTCAAGTGTTTTTGAAACTAAAGTTTACGGAATGGATGCACATGTTTCCCAATATTATGAATGGCTGCCATGGACTGAAAACGAACT
>JBDSHT010000416.1:0-11698 GCA_039918315.1 Ginsengibacter sp.
GGATTATTAAAAGGAAATGAGCTCACCGCTTTTATCAATCGAAGTGTAGAAATGATGGAAGGAAAAAAAGTAAATTCCAATGTAGCAGAATAAAAACTTGAAACAATTTTAAAAGCCATCCTCGTTTTGAGGGTGGCTTTTTTATTGATAGAAGTAATACAGCATTACTGTATTCTTTTTATGTTTTTCCTTTCTAAAAAAATCGTAATTAAGCGCAGGAGTGCAGGATTGTTAATATTAAAATAAATAAAGACTTAATTGTCTTTAAATAATACCTTCGCCGATAAATATTTTTAAACGAAAAAAATCCGGCCTATAGATCCGGGGATTTCTAAAAAGAAAAATCCGTTTTTAAGATCCTTACACAATCCATTTTCATGAATTATTTGCCTCTGCACAAATTCCATATTCCAGTGATGGGACTTGCGTTCACAATTGACAGCCCTATAAAAGTGGCGCGTTTCGGTATTTCATCAGTTATATCAATTGTTGAAGATCGGTTAATAGAAATGATGAGAAGCCACTACTATGCTCAGTCCGGGCTGGTTTATCAACCCATTCATCCTTCCGGAGAAGACTACCGGGCCAGGAGAATTACAGACTATTTGAATCTGGTTAACAACATCGTTCAATCACAAATTGAAAAGATAAAGATTGCCGCATTTGAAAAGGGTTCCGAAATAGTAAAGTACTTTGAAATGCTCCCCGAGGATAGCAAATTGAAATCTATTTATCATCAAATGCTTGAAACTGCCGACCAAATAGAAAAGAAAAGAATAGAAATCTTTTTGAGAAAGCAGGTGCGTGCGGGAAGTATCGATGTAAATATTATGACAAAAGTGGATCGTGATGTGAAAGGAAAAGACGGTGACCTTTTACCTGAAGGTTCGGATGCTGTAGCAGCCTTACGCGGTTATGCTAAGAGCGATCTTTCAAATTCTTCTGTAATTTTTTCCGCAGGCATGAATCCGCGTCTTTATAATTACCTGGCGTCTTGCGACGAATTTGATTTGAACGAAAATGGCGAATTTAAAAAAAAGGTAGTGGTAAAAGTTAGCGACTACCGGTCAGCGTTAGTACAGGGAAAATATTTGGCGAAGAGAGGAATATGGGTCAGTGAATTCAGAATCGAATCAGGGTTAAATTGTGGAGGCCATGCATTTGCAACTGATGGCTTTTTATTAGGTCCGATACTGGAAGAGTTTAAAATAAAACGTCAGGATTTAGTTACTGAACTTTTTGAAATATACCGTGAAGCATCAGATAAAATTAAAAGTAAAAATCTTATTAATCCACCGCAGTTGGTAGTGTCGTTTCAGGGCGGTCTTGGAACACATGAAGAAGATATTTTTTTGCAAAAAAATTATGAATTGGTGGGTACCGGATGGGGTACACCTTTTTTATTGGTACCGGAATCTACAACCGTTGATGACAATACTTTACGACTGTTATGCAACGCAAAAAAAGAGGATGTGGCGCTTAGCCATAATTCACCTCTTGGCGTACGTTTTCATTATCTGAAAGGAACTACTTCTGATAAGGAAAAAATGGATCGTATCCGTAAAGGAAAACCTGGCAGCCCTTGCACCGAAAAACACCTGGTTTCAAACACTGAGTTTACTGAAGAGCCAATTTGTACGGCCTCTTATAAATATCAGAAATTAAAAATTGCGCAAATAGAATCGTTGGACTTGCCTGTTGCAGAGCATGGGAAGCAAATTAAAAATGTTCTTGATAAAGAATGTTTATGTATCGGTCTCAGCAATTCGGCGGCAATTAATTACGAAAAGACTTTTGTCAAAAAATTGGATGCAGTTACTATTTGCCCGGGGCCAAATATTGTAAATTTTTCAAAAGTAGTTTCGCTGCAAACTATGATTGATCATATCTATGGAAGAACGAATCTGGTGACTAATCCTTCCCGACCTCATGTTTTCATAGCAGAATTAAATCTTTATATCAATTTTTTAAAGGAGCAATTGGAGGCTGAAAAAAGAGAGGAAATGGTTCCCCGAAGAATTAAATATTTTCAAACTTTTTATACAAATTTAAAAGCCGGAATTAATTATTATCGCGATTTGTATGGGCAAACTTTGTACGATGAGAGATGCTTCATAGATTATTTGAAAATAGAAGAAGACAGGTTGGAGAACATGGGAACGTTGTACCAGATTGGTGTTTCCGTTAATTAATAAATTTCTTCTTCCGGGGTAAAAGAAAGAATGCTTACTTCCAGGTATTCTAATTTCTGAAGATAATATTCTTCCTGGAAACCTGCACTCAGAAATATTTCTTTATGAAGAGGATTGATATAAATCACAAATACCTCTCTGGGGAATTGCCTCAATGATTGTGTGATATTTTTTACAACAGATAACATAATGACTTCGTCAAATGGATTAAAAAAGTAAAACACTTTATCCTCATTAGACACTTCATAAACTAACGCATCATTACAAGAAATTGAAAAATTAACTTCCGGGTATAGAGGTTGAATTCGATTTATATTTTCGTTGGCTTTCGCACAGAGAGCGGGAGCAAATTCAATTCCTTTAATTTGTTTGAAACCATAATGCGCAGCAACAGCAAGGGCTCTTCCTTTTCCACATCCAAAGTCAACAAAACTGGCTCCTATGGCTTCATTCTGTAAATACGTAAATGATTTCTCCAACAGAAAATAATTTGCTCCCTGGTATATTGAAGCGTTCTTTTTATTGTCTCCTTTTACAGAAATATTTTTTAATGAATCCACATCTATGGAATCCACATTATATTTTTTTTCACCTTTTATTTCCTGAAATATCGTGAAGAATGCAAGTCGATAATTCCAATTTTTACCAATGAAAAAAAAGTATTTTAAGAACGAAATCAATTGAATTTATTTTTCGGTTAACGAGGTTCCGTTATTGGATAATCTAATGTCGATCACTTTTAATTGAAGATTTTTTTTGCCATTCCATTCATTTTCATCTATAGTATAAGCTATGTCAAGAGGTTTATTTTCATTTATAATTGAAAATTTTTCAGCAAGATTGAATCCAATTCCCGTGAGATTAATATTTGAATTTTTTAATTCGAATCGAATATGTTTTTCTTTCACAATTCGTGTGCCTCCTGTATTTATTACGTTTCGGGTTATAAAAACCGGCCGTAGATTCAGTGGCCCATAAGGTTCCATTTGAGTGATTATATTAAAAAACTTTTCGTTGATATTATTAAAGTCAATTTCTGAGTCAATTATCAATTCCGGAATTAATAAAAGTGGATCAATAGTAGAAGAAACTACTTCTTCAAATTTGTTACTAAATGCATGTACATTTTCTTTGAGCATTGTCATTCCGGCGGCAGCAAAGTGGCCACCATATCCGATCAAATATTCGCGGCACGCATGAATGGCTTCATATAAATTAAATCCCGGTACACTTCTCGCACTACCTCCAGCAATGGTTTCACCGATTGAAAGAACTACAGTAGGTCGATGATATTTTTCGATAAGCCTGCTGGCTACAATGCCCACCACACCCTTATGCCAATGGTCTTGAAATAATACAGTAGTTGTCCTATTGATCAAATTTTCATCGCTGGCAATCATTGCCAGGGCTTCTTCTGTTATCGATGAATCAGCGTCTTTCCTGTCGGTGTTATCACTGTGGAGCATTTCGGCAAATTCCTTTGCTTTCGTTTCGTCATCCTCAATAAATAATTGAACAGCCTTGGCTGCATCGTCCATTCTTCCGGCAGCATTCACACGTGGAGCAATCATGAACACTACATCAGTTATGGAATAGTGAGGTTTTTTACTGCTGAGTTCTTTGAGTGTTTTTATTCCTGCACAAGGATTGGAATTTAGTTTTATCAAACCGTGGTAAGCGAGTATCCTGTTTTCGCCAGTCATTGGTACTATGTCTGCCCCAATTGCCGTTACCACCAGGTCGAGATAAGAAAGATACATTTCTTCGGGTAGGCCTAACTGTTGTGTCACGGCAGTAATTAATTTAAATCCAACTCCACATCCACACAATTCTTTGTAAGGATAGTTACAATCTTCTTGTTTGGCATTTAAAATCGCGTAAGCAGGCGGTAATATTTTGTCCGGCAAATGATGGTCACAAACAATAAAATCAATACCTAACGTACATGCGTAGCCTATAAGTTCTACTGATTTTATTCCGCAGTCAAGAGAAATTATTAAATCGAATTTATTTTCGAATGCAAAGTCGATTCCCATCTTGCTAATTCCGTAGCCTTCCCTGTATCGGTTGGGAATATAAAATGCTATTAATTCTTCTTTATAAATTGTTTTGAGAAATCGATACATCAGGGCAACGGAGGTGGTGCCATCCACATCATAATCACCGTAGATCAGAATTTTTTGATTGCCTTCTATTGCCTGTATAATTCGGGACACCGCCTTGTGCATATCTTTCATCAGAAACGGGTCATGCAATTGGGAGTGCTGTGGCCTGAAATAATCCTTTGCTTTTTGAAATGTATTTATACCGCGCTCCACCAGAATATTACATAAGGAAGAGCTAATAGCCAAAGATTGTTGGAGGGTATCAACCTCATCTTTATCTGCTTCTAAAATTTTCCATCGCTTGTCCATGATATGAATGAAAAAAGTTATAAATATTTTGCTGTGTGGTGAAAACTGAAACAAATTTTCTTACCAAAGAAAAAACTATGATTGGTTAATTAATTTAAAATCAATACTTCCTGTCGGTCGTATATCTTACTAATTCTTCAAGCCCGTTTCTTACATCGCTTTCTTTAAACTCAAATAAAATTGCAAGTGCTTCATCGCGGTAAGCTATCATTTTTTTTGTTGCGTATTCTATCCCACCAGTTTCAGTTACCTTGTCAAGCACATACTTTATTTTTTCAGGATCTCTATTTTGATTCTTTACTATGTAGATTATTTTTCTCCTTTCCGATCCGGAAATATTATTGAGGGTATAAATTAAAGGAAGGGTTAATTTTTTTTCTTTCAAATCATTGCCTGTTGGCTTTCCGACATCCTCTGTTCCATAGTCAAACAAATCGTCTTTGATCTGAAAAGCAATCCCGGTTTTTTCACCAAACAATTTCATTTTTTCAGTAACGTGGTCGTCATTACTGGTACTCCATGCACCTACTGCACATGCAGATGATAACAAAGAAGCAGTCTTACTTCTAATAATTTCAAAATAAATATCCTCTCTTAAATTTAAATTTCTGGCTTTTTCCATTTGAAGTAATTCCCCTTCGCTCATTTGTTTCACCGCTTCAGAAAGCAATTGGAGGTGTTTAAAATCCTTGGCTTCTGTGGATAATAGCAGACCTTTAGAGAGCAAATAATCGCCCACCAGAACTGCAATTTTATTTTTCCATAATGCATTTATAGAGAAAAATCCACGCCGTTCTAAAGATTCATCCACCACATCGTCATGAACAAGAGTTGCTGTGTGCAATAACTCTACGAGTGCGGCCGCTCTGTAAGTTGATTCATTGACTTCACCATTTAATTTTGCACTAAGAAATACAAACATGGGCCGAAGCTGTTTTCCCTTCCGCTTAATAATATACTTCATTATCCTGTCAAGAGAAGGTGTTTGGCTTTTTACAGACTCTGCGAACTTCCGTTCGAAGATCTTTAATTCCTCGGCTATTAAGTTTTTTGAAAATTGCATTGTTCACGAAAAAATGGCAATATAACACAGAAACAAATAACTATTTGATTAATCACTTAATCTGTTTTCGACTATTTCAATAAAATATTAATTTGAAAGTTGCGATAAAATTCTTACTCAAGGTTTAAAATTAAAAGTGGACAAATCCGTTTCCATAAAGATTTATTTTAATAAAATTTGAATATTAAGATTCCTTTGATACTTTTGCTTAAATAAACCCATATTAAGAAAAAACATTAATTAGAGATTATGCCAAAACAAACGTTTAAATTTTTACTACTGGGAGTTTTTTCCCTTTTATCCTTTGGTGCTTTTGCACAGGATACCGGTGTTTATAATATTTATGATTCATCTGTTATTTCTACAAAAGGACAGGCACAACATAATGAGTTTATGAACAACACTTATGATTTTCCTGCGAAGCCTCGTAATGAGATGGAGTTTGGAATTGCGGCTGGTAACTTTTCCATTAGCGGTGACGTTAGTGCAAAACTTCCCACGATCGGTTTTTCTGCCCATTTACGTAAAGCACTCGGATATGTATTTTCACTGAGATTGCAATATATGTATGGTATTGCAAAAGGGCAGGATTGGAAACCTTCTGCCGGATTTGGTTCTAATGTACCTATTATGGCTGCAGGTTACCAATTAGGTAATCCAGTTTATTATAATTATAAATCAACGGTTCAGGATCTGACCTTACAAGGAATTATTACCTTGAATAATATTCGTTTTCATAAGCAAAAATCATCAATGGTCATTTATGCTGGTATTGGTGCAGGTGCAATGATGTACAAAACCATGCTGAATTTAAAAGACGATAATGGGATTTATACAGCATTATATGGTGGCATTAATCCTACAGGAATTAAAGACAGAAAGAAAATTCGTAAGGAATTAAAAGCAGGCATGGACAATAGTTATGAAACCCTTGCGCAAACTGCGGGGACAAGGCGTTCTAAATTAGGTGATAATACACTTAGACCTACTGGTAATGTATTAGCAGGTATAGCATTCAAATTAGGTAAGAGAGTTAACCTGGCAATTGAAGATAAATTTTCATTTGCAAAAGATGACTTGATGGATGGCCAACAATGGCAAGATAATGTACAAGGAGTTTTAACAGGTGATTTTGATACTTACAATTATTTATCAGTTGGATTAAATTTCAACATGGGTAAAAAATCTGTTGAACCACTTTGGTGGCTCAACCCATTGGATTATGCTTACAGTGAACTTAACAATCCGAAGCACATGAAAATGCCTAAGCCTGTTTATGATGATGAAGATGGTGATGGTATCGTAGATCAGTTAGACAGATGCCCTGGCACACCTGCCGGAGTAAAAGTAGATTCTCATGGTTGTCCTTTGGATACTGATGGTGATGGTGTTCCTGATTATAAGGATAAAGAATTAATTACCCCAACTTACTGCCAACCAGTTGATGCTGATGGTGTAGGTAAATGCCCTGATCCAGAGTGTTGCAAAGACAGAGTGGCTGTTCCTCTAGGATGTGCAATTGGGGATTTGCCAAGTATTTCATTTAGAGGAAATAGCGGGGTTTTAACCAGTGATGCAAAAGCAATGTTGGCTACTGTAGCTTCCAAATTGAAAAACAACGCTGATTGTTCAATTACGGTTACAGGTTATCCTGTAGCATCTAAAGCTTCTCAATCTCTTTGTAATAAAAGGACTGAGGCTATCAAAGCTTATCTTACAGAAACAGAAGGTATCAGTTCAGATCGCATTCAAGTTAGCTGCGAAGTGGGCGGAGGAGATGCAAATACTGTAGATATTAAATCGAACTAATTACTTTTTTATAAAGCTAAGCCCTTCCCTTGTGGAAGGGTTTTTTTATGCAATTATCAAAAAATTAACTTGATCGATTTTGCATCAATTTTTTTTAAAGTCATTTTTGTTTTAAATCACTTAATTTTGCGACTCTTTATGAAGTTAGCTTTAGTATTAATAGTCCCTTTTTTATTGCTTGCATCTTGCAACAATCAGTTTAATAAGGTGCTTAAAAGTACCGACTATGAGTATAAGCTAAAAATGGCAGATGAATATTATGCCAAGAAGCAGTATAATAAAGCCGAGCAATTGTACATCGAATTGTTTCCCGTGTTTAAGGGTTCTGAAAAGTTTGAGGAGCTTTATTACAAGTATGCTTATTGTTCCTTTTACCAAAAGAATTACATGGATGCTGAAAATCTTTTTAAAGGATTTTTAGGAGTCTTTCCAAACAGTCCGAAAGCTCAGGAAGTAGCTTACATGCAGGCTTTTACTTTTTATAAGCAATCGCCAATTGTTGAATTGGATCAGGTGAATACTGCGAAAGCGATTGGAATGATGCAGAGTTTTATAAATAATTATCCAAACTCTCCTCAGATAAAGGATGCTTTAGAGGTAATATCTAACAGCAGGAAGAAGTTGGAGAAAAAAGAATTTCAGGCGGCGCAACTTTATTATGATCTCTCCCAGTTTAGGGCAGCAGGTATTTCATTTACTAATCTCTTGACGGCCTATCCGGAAACTGAAAATGGCGAGAATTATATGTTGATGGCAATTAAATCCTATTACCAATTTGCCAAAATGAGTTATTTTGATAAGCAAGAAGAACGTTATGAAAAGGTAACGAAAGAATATACGGATTTTGAGGATCGCTACCCCGACAGTAAATTATTAAAGCAAGCCGAAGAATATAAAAATCTTAGTCTAAATAATATTAAACAAATACAAAATGAGCAAATTAAGACGTCAGCAAACCGCTAATACCAGTAATGTTGTTGAAACAAAGAATCTCGTAGATATAAAAGCTAAGACAGGAAATCTCTATGAATCAATCGCTGTAATTGCAAAGAGAGCCAATCAAATCAATATTGCTATCAAAGAAGAATTGCATAATAAGTTGGAAGAGTTTGCAAGCCATACAGATAGTCTCGAAGAAATTCATGAGAACAAAGAACAAATCGAAATTTCACGTGCGTATGAAAGAATGCCTAACCCCGCCATCTTAGCCACTGTGGAGTTTATGGAGGATAAAATATATTACCGCAGGAATGAAGACAATCTTTTTGATTAATTTATATATTTCTTTACAGAAGAAACGATAATTTTAATGTCCCGGTTTTTCGGGACATTTTCATTTTGTAAACGTGCAATCAATTAACTTTTAATGCTAAAAGGCAAAAAAATTTTATTAGGTGTGTCCGGTAGTATTGCAGCCTACAAGTCGCTTTTTTTATTGAGACTATTGATAAAAGAAGGAGCCGAAGTGCAAATAGTAATGACTCAGGTAGCGGCTGATTTTGTCTCTCCTCTTTCGTTTTCTACTCTTTCCAAAAATAAAGTCCTAATAAATTTGTTTGACGACGACACATGGGCTAACCATGTCACGTTGGGGAGATGGGCAGATGTCATGATTGTGGCTCCTGCCTCGTGCAATACAATTGCTAAAATGGCGAACGGTTCATGCGATAATCTCCTTTTAGCGATTTACTTATCCGCGACATGCCCTGTTTTGGTGGCACCTGCTATGGATGAGGATATGTGGAAACATCCTGCAACCCAAAATAACATTTCGACTTTAAAGGAGCATGGTGTTCGAATCATTCCTGTTGATAATGGTGAATTGGCCAGCGGTCTGACAGGGGAAGGAAGAATGGCAGAGCCTGAAAATATTAAAGACTACATTGAAAAAATATTGACGACCCAGTTATCGTTAAAGGGAATGAAAGCACTGGTAACGGCTGGTCCCACTCACGAAGCATTAGATCCGGTAAGATTTATTGGTAATAATTCAAGTGGCAAAATGGGAGTTTATATTGCGGAAGAACTTTACAGAAGTGGCGCAGAAGTTACTTTAGTTTTAGGACCTTCAAATATAAAAGTGGCAGATGGAATTAAGACTATAAATGTTACAGATGCTAATGAAATGTACAATGCAGCGATCAATAATTTTGAAACATACAACATCATTATTATGGCGGCAGCCGTTGCTGATTATACTCCACGTGAGAAATCAAAGCAAAAAATAAAAAAGGCTGAAAATGAATTTTCCATCGAACTTGTGAGAACAAAAGACATTCTTCTTCAAGCTGGGAAATTGAAATCAAGCCAACAGGTATTGGTGGGGTTTGCATTGGAAACAGAACATGAGAAAGAGAATGCTATCAAAAAAATGAACACTAAAAATGCAGATTTTATTGTTTTAAATTCTTTAAGTGACGAAGGGGCTGGTTTCGGTCATGATACTAACAAAATAACTATTTTTGATAGAAACGGTGCAGAGCATGAATTTTCGAAAAAATCAAAAAGAGAAGTTGCTTGCGATATTGTTACTGTAATTACCCAACCGAAATCATGAATAAATTAATTCTTCTTTTTATTTCCACATTTTTTATTGCACAGGTGCAAAGCCAGGAACTTCGTGCAAGGGTGAGTGTTATAAGCAGCCGTGTGGGAAACAACGTTGACAAAAAAGCTTTTCAAAATTTACAAACATCCCTCAATGATTTTGTAAACACCCGCAAGTGGGGCACTGACAATTTTAAAACTGCAGAAAAAATTGATTGCAGTTTTTTACTGAATCTCGAATCCACCGGTGAAGCCAATGTGTATAAGGCATCGTTAACTATACAATCTGCTCGCCCTGTTTTTAATTCGAGTTATGCATCACCTGTAATCAATTACCAGGATAATGATGTGGTTTTTAAATACATAGATTTTCAACAGTTGGATTTTAATGAGACTCGTGTATCAGGTACTGATCCATTGACTTCAAATTTGACCGCAGTATTTGCTTACTGGATCGATATTATTTTAGGCTTCGACTATGATTCGTTTTCGCCGCGCGGCGGAAATCCATTTTTTCAGAAAGCGCAAACTATTGTGAACAATGCGCCTGATGGTAGAAGTATTATAGGATGGAAAGCATTTGATGGAACCCGCAACAGGTACTGGCTTGTAGAAAATTTGCTGAACAGCAGGTACGCCATTGTACATGATGTTATCTATAATTATTACAGGCTGGGGATGGATAAATTGTACAATGAAGAAGCTACAGCCCGCACGCAGATACTTAATACATTGAATCTTTTAAATACCTTTAATACAGAGAATCCGAACACAATGATTCTTCAATTTTTCTTTCAGGCAAAGACACAGGAATTGATCAGAATCTTCTCACAGGCAACGCCTCCAGAGAAATCGAAAGCTCTGGAATTGTTGCAACGTCTTGATCTTTCTTCGGCGACTCAATATAAGGAACAACTAAAATGATGAAGAAAATTCTGGTTGGATTTTGTATCCTTTTTTGTATCTCTTGCTCATCGAAACAGGATATACCTTCCGGCATTATAGAGCCGGAAAAAATGAAGGCCATATTGTGGGATGTAGTACGGGCGCAATTCCTGGCTCACGAACGTGCGCAGAAAGATACACTATCTACAGAATCATTGGAGACGAAAATCCTTACGGCGAAGGTTTTTAGAATTCATAATATCACAGCCGAAAAATTTGATAAAAGCTATGCGTGGTACGTTAAAAATCCTGAGGTGATGAGCGTATTTGTTGATAGTCTTTACACTCAAAAACAAAGAGAAGCCCGTCCCCCTGTTGAAGATAAAGCGATACCGCAGCCATTGGATAATAAAAAGATACGCAATGAATAAAGTTTTTAAAAACGCTGAAGAAGCCGTTCATGATATTGAAAGCGGAAGTACCATTATGTTAGGAGGTTTTGGCCTATGCGGTATTCCCGAGAACAGCATCGCCGCACTCGTAAAAAAAGGTGTCAATGACCTTACTTGTATTTCAAACAATGCAGGTGTGGATGATTTTGGTATCGGACTTTTACTTAAAAAAAAGCAACTTAAAAAAATGATTGCTTCTTATGTTGGTGAAAATTCAGAGTTTGAAAGGCAATTGCTGAGTGGTGAACTTGAGGTGGACCTAATACCACAGGGCACTTTGGCAACAAGGTGTATGGCTACCGGATACGGGATGCCCGCTATTTTTACTCCGGCAGG
>JBDSHT010000417.1:0-4218 GCA_039918315.1 Ginsengibacter sp.
ATCTTATTTCCCGGAAGGTGTTTTAATAAACTCAACACACCGCTTTCCAGTTCTTCATCATTCAATACAATACGCATGCGCTGACCGCCTAATACATAACTCGGTCTTACTAAAACCGGATAGCCAACTTCTTTTGCAATTTCAATTGCTTCATCAGTATCGTAAGCAGTTCCATATTTTGGATAAGGAATTTCAAGTTTCTTCAGCATGTCACTGAAACGGCCGCGGTCCTCGGCGATGTCCATATCATCGAACGAAGTGCCTATAATTTTAATTCCTTTTTCTGTAAGTCTTTTCGCAAGTTTTAAAGCCGTCTGTCCACCCAATTGCACGATAACACCATAAGGCTTTTCCAATTCAATAATTTCCCAGATGTGTTCCCAAAAAACCGGTTCGAAATATAATTTGTCGGCCACATCAAAATCGGTAGAAACAGTTTCAGGATTGCAATTGATCATGATCGCTTCCATGCCACATTCTTTTATAGCAAGCAATCCGTGTACACAGCAATAATCAAATTCAATACCCTGACCAATGCGGTTGGGCCCACTTCCAAGTACAATAACTTTTTTCTTGTTTGAAGGGATTGATTCGTTGTGGATGATAGTCGCGTTCATGGGCTTCAATAAATATTTTCCGACGAAGGGTTTTATTTAAAAATTTTATTTGTTTTTACTTTTTTTCTAAAAAGTTTTTCTAAAAAGTTTTACTCAAAAGTGCTATAGAAATAAGGAGTCTTAGCCTCAAATTCAGCACTACAGGTGTCAACCATTTTGTAAACACGGGTGATACCTAATGACTTTCTTTTTTCATAAATATCATCATCAGTGCTTTCATCTTCCATAATGCGTGCGATCTGTTCATCGCTGAAACCCAGGTTCTTTGCCTCTTTCATCAATTCCACCGGCATATTCTCTAAAGTAACTTTCGCCAACTCTTTTTCACAATTACAGATCTTTTGAATTTGAAAAATGAACCAACGGTCTATTCCTGTGCCTTCACAGATCCTCTTCACACTCACACCTGCCATCAGTGCATCCTTAATTCTAAAAATCCGATCCCATTTTGGAATCTTGATATATTCAATTAATTCTTCAGCGTGCATTACGCTCTTGCCATAATAACCTAAACCAACAGCATCATTCTCCAGGCTCTGACAGGCTTTCTGAACAGCTTCTGCAAAACTTCTTCCGATAGCCATTACCTCTCCCACGGATTTCATTTGTAATCCGAGTGTGTCATCAGCGCCTTTGAATTTATCAAAATTCCAACGAGGCATTTTTACAATTACATAATCTAATGCTGGTTCAAAAAAAGCAGAAGTAGTTTGAGTAATCTGATTTTTTAATTCATCCAAAGTGAAGCCGATAGCCAGTTTGGCTGCTACTTTAGCAATGGGATACCCGGTTGCTTTGCTCGCCAAAGCAGATGAGCGGCTCACCCTAGGGTTTATTTCTATGGCTATAATATTTTCATCTTTTGGATTGAGCGCAAACTGTACATTACAACCTCCGGCGAAGTTGCCCAAATCACGCATCATCGCAATCGCCATGTTTCTCATGTTCTGGTAAGCAGTATCACTCAATGTCATTGCAGGAGCCACCGTTATTGAATCGCCGGTGTGAACCCCCATTGGGTCAAAATTTTCAACCGTGCAAATAATTACAACGTTATCATTATCATCGCGCAGCAATTCCAATTCAAATTCTTTCCAGCCCATCATTGCTTTTTCTACCAATACCTCATGCATCGGAGATGCCGTCAATCCACGGTTCAGCGCTTCGTCCAGGTCTTCTTTGTGATAGACCAAACTTCCGCCCGAACCGCCTAAAGTAAAAGAAGGACGTATTACCAAAGGAAAACCAATTTCCTGCGCAATCTCTTTTCCTTCCAAAAATGAATTGGCACTTTTAGCAGGTGCCACAGGAATTTTCATTTCAATCATCCATTGCCTGAATTTCTCACGATCCTCTGCTTTGTCAATCGCTTTTATATCTACTCCAATCAACCTTATATTATTACTTTCCCAGATTCCCATTTCGTCTGCTTCCTTGCAAAGATTCAATGCTGTCTGTCCGCCCATCGTTGGCAACACAGCATCAATAGCAAATTCAGTGTTTTTATTTTCCTCAATTATACGTTCAATACTGTCAGTATTAAGCGGAAGTAAATACACTTTATCAGCCATCATCGGGTCGGTCATGATGGTGGCTGGGTTGCTATTAATTAGCAGAACTTTAATACCCTCCTCACGCAAACTGCGTGCGGCCTGAGTTCCGGAATAATCAAATTCGCAAGCCTGGCCAATTACAATAGGACCTGAGCCAATAATTAAAACGTTTTTAATAGAAAGATCACGTGGCATGAAAGAAGAATGTTTGTCGGGGGGCAAAATTAAGGATTGACAAGCAGAAATCAGTTTAGACGTTGTTAGAAATTTACCCCCAACATAATTTTTTAATCAATTGAAAAAGAAAAAATGCGCGGGATGTATAAAATCAAATTATGTTTTTGTGATTCGGTGAAAAAATAAACGGGATTTTGTAACCTTTTACAGGTTTAACTATTCTCTATAAATAGTGCAGGTAAAAAATCAATTTTATTTAATTGATTCTGCGAAGAGAAATTCATCATAAAAAATAGCTAAGGAAGATGTTAGATTTTTTTGAATGTTATTACAAATAAGTTTTGCTGATTAATGGACAGCTAATGCTAATCGATATTCGTTGTATTAGCTTACCGGCCCACGCGCGAAAGTGCTGGGCCGTTTTTTTATTTCAAAAATTTATAAAAGAAAATTTTTGTTTGAACCGTAAAAATCTTTGACCATTTTCTTCGCGAGGTACAATTTATCAATCCATTCATTTTTTCCTTTGGATTCTATTTCGGCGATATATTGGTCAACTTTTTCTACAGTATCTTCTGCATTATCCAGCAGATCGTTGGTCCTCTCTTTTATGTGTTCGTATAATTCATCTCTTTCTTCTTTCGGCATTTTGAAAAAACGAACAAGTGCTACACCTATTGCAGCCCCTAAAATTACGGCTGCTACTTTGTTTGTATTGGTCATTGTGGATATAAATTTTTAAGTTCTTAAATTTGTCGCGATATGTTTAGAAATAGTTTCCTGAGAATTCATATACACAAACCGTTCCTCTTTTTTGGACTCTTTCTTTGTGTTTTTTCCGCTTCAGCACAAATATTTCCTGTAAAAAATTATCCAGCCGGATATTTTATTTATCCTGTGGATGCGCGTATTGGACTTGCTGCCAACTTTGGTGAATTACGTGCAAATCATTACCACATGGGGCTTGACTGCCGAACCGATCAGGTGGAAAATAGAAAAGTAAGCGCAGCAGCAGATGGATACATTGCGCGGGTAAGTGTGGCTCCCTTTGGTTTTGGACGGGCTATCTATATTAACCATCCAAATGGACTCACGACTTTGTATGGGCACTTAAATAATTTTTATCCTGAACTGGAAAATTATTTAAAAGAACAACAATACAATCTGGAATCCTGGCAGGTAAGTTTGGAATTTCCTCCAGGACTCTTTCCGGTAAAGAAAGGTCAGTTTATCGCTTTCAGTGGAAACACAGGAGGCTCACAAGGGCCGCATCTTCATTTTGAAATCCGAGATACTAAAACGGAAAAAGTACTGAATCCACTCTTATTTAAACTTCCGATTCCGGATAATGTGCCTCCTACTTTAGTTCAACTTTATATGTTCGACAGGTGTAAAAGCACCTATAGTCAATCGCCAAAATTATTACCCATTAAAAAGGAACAGGGGAGATACACCACCACCCAGAGTTTGATATCCGTACATACGGACAAGATCAGTTTTGGAATCAACGCCAATGATAAACTATCCGGCTCCAATAATCCTAATGGCATTTATGAAGCAGTCATTTACTTCGACGGGCTTCCACTTTCAGGGTTTCAGTTAGATAGCATTAGCTACGATGAAACAAGATATTTAAATGCACATATAGATTACAAAACCCGTGCAGCCGGCGGCCCATACATCCAGCACCTGTCAAGGCTTCCGGGCTATCCCGAAGATGTTTACAAAGATGTAAATGGAGATGGAGTTATAGAGTTAAATGATGACAGGGTGCACGACATTAAAATTGTTGTTAAGGACGCAAATAACAATACTTCTGTTTTAGAATTTAAAATTAAGAAAGGCCTTATAATTGAAAAAGGCTTCATTGG
>JBDSHT010000418.1:0-4339 GCA_039918315.1 Ginsengibacter sp.
ATACATCCAGCAGGAACCCGGCTTATGTGGATCAACATTCTATTATCAATGATTATAAAGGCTATGAGAAATTTTATTTTATCGGCGGAAGTTCAAGCTGGGCCAATATCAGGGGATTACTAACCAACAATTTATCAGGCCTTCAATTATACGAGGAGGAAAATTTTAAAGCAAAATCTGTGGACGTTTGGGGCATAAGCGATAAAAGACTATTTCTGGAAGCAAATAATATTTTAAAGCAACAACAGAAGCCTTTTTTCGCAGTTATTCAAACCGCAGACAACCATCGTCCCTATACAATTCCAGAGGAAGACAGGTCTGAATTTCCATTGGATGAATTTCCAAAAGACACTTTAAAGAAATACGGATTTTCCAGCAATGAAGAATTAAATGCATTCAGATATACTGATTTTAGTTTTAAGAAATTCATTGAAGCCGCACAGCAAGAACCATACTTTAAAAACACCATTTTTGTTTTTGTAGGCGACCATGGCATTAAAGGAAACACAGGAAATACCTTTCCAAAAGTTTGGGATTCAGAAGGTCTTTCTGCACATCACGTTCCTCTTCTTTTTTATTCACCATCATTGTTACAACCCGCACGGATTCATAATACCTGTTCGCAATTAGATGTACTTCCAACAGTTGCAGGTTTATCAAAAATCGGATTCACAAATACCACTTTAGGAAAAAATTTATTAGATACCTTGCCAACAGATGTTCGATATCCGAACAGGGCTTTTTTATTTGAGCCAAACATGAAACAGGTGGGAATG
This sequence comes from Ginsengibacter sp., assembly GCA_039918315.1. Classification (GTDB taxonomy): domain Bacteria; phylum Bacteroidota; class Bacteroidia; order Chitinophagales; family Chitinophagaceae; genus Ginsengibacter. The sequence continues at coordinate 777 of JBDSHT010000418.1, forward strand.
ATTACTGATGATTATTTATATTTACGAAGCCTCATCAGCGGTGCAGAGGTTTTCCAATCAGCGAAAGATGATATTCAATTACCAAAAAATAATTCGTTGAATGCTGATAAAGAACAATTGAAAAAAGTATCACAGGCATATTATGAAACTGCAAAATACATGTTGTACCATAATAAAAAATTGGCAATCCAGCAGTAAAAAAAACAAATACAATCTTTTCGACTCCTCTTCATAATGATTAAACCACTAATACCAAAATCCGTTCCGCCGACCATTCATTGGATTATAAAAATTGCTCTGATCTATACAGTAATTTTTACAATTTTACGCATTGCGACGGTGGTTCTTTTTATACCCTCCAATGTGAGTGTGGCATCTGTACTTCCTTCATTTTGGTTAGGCTTTCGTTACGATGCAAAGTGGATTGCCATTATTCTCATGCCAATTGCAATCCTCTCTGTTTACACAAAATTTTCTCCATTTTTTTCTGAAAGAAATAAGAAGATATGGTCATACTATTTAGCAATCAGCACGCTTATTGTTTTATTTTTTTATGGAGCCGATTTTGGAAATTTCAGTTACAATCACACCCGAATAAATGCAAGCGCATTAAATTTTGCAGAAGATCCCATCATCTCTTTTAAGATGCTTTGGCAAAGCTATCCGATGGTGTGGCTGGTAACAGCACTAATCGTTGCTGTCATTTTATTGGTAAAGCTTTTTAAGAGAACACATGTTCAAACCAACCGAAGAAATTCAGCGGAAAACCAGGAATATAAAAAGCGCTGGCACGTAGGAGCCATCATTTTTTTATGCTGGTGCATTTATGGAATTTTTTCAATTCATCCCATAAAATGGAAAGATGCATTTGAACTAAACGATAATTTCAAATCTTATGTCGCACTGAATCCTTTACAAAATTTTTTTACCACTCTCCGTTTTCGTAAGCCCTCATTTGAGGATGCTAAAGCAAAAGAATATTACCCGGTTATTGCGGATTTCCTTCAATTGAGTGCCGATGAAATTGATAATAGAGAATATTCAAGAGTAGTTTTGCCACATAGCAAATCACTGGAAAGCAGGCCAAATATTGTATTGATAATTTGCGAAACTTTCAGCATGTACAAAAGCAGTATGAGTGGAAATCCATTGAATACTACTCCCTATTTCCAGGAATTGTGCGACAATGGAATTTTCTTCAAAAGGTGCTTCACGCCTACATTTGGTACCGCACGAGGAGTATTTGCTACCCTCACCGGCATACCGGATGTGCAGCTCTCAAAGTTTTCAACAAGAAACCCGCAGGCTATTAATCAGCACACCATCATTAACGAATTAGACGGATATAATAATTATTATTTTATTGGTGGCAGCACCGACTTTAATAATTTTGAAGGACTGTTAAAAAATATCAACGGTGTAAAAATTTACCAGGAAGGTTCTTACAAAGCCGAGCCTATAAATGTGTGGGGAATCAGCGACAAAAACCTTTTCCTGGAGGCCACGGGTATTCTCAACAAAAATAAAAACCCATTTTTTGCGATCATCCAAACTGCGGATAATCACAGGCCATATAACATACCGGAAGAGGATACAGATTTTGAACGGCGGGTAGTGCCTGAAGATACTCTTCAGAAATACGGTTTTGAATCACTAAAAGAATTCCAGGCATTTTGTTACACTGATTATTGTTATAAAAAATTTATGGAGGCTGCCAAAAAAGAAAGTTGGTTTAGTAATACCATTTTTGTTTTTGTCGGCGATCACGGCGTGTCGGGTGAAACCGCATCTATATTTCCACAAAACCTCGCTCTTCATAATTTATCAGACGAACATGTTCCGTTGTTATTTTATGCACCTGAATTACTGACGCCCAAGGTGCATGATGAAGTAGTATCACAAATTGATGTATTGCCTACTATCGCTGGAATGCTTCATGAACCCTATACCAACACTACGTTAGGCCGCGATTTATTAAATCAAAAAAACAAACTCGATGCGGCCTTTATCATTCATCATGATGAGGGAAATATTGGCGTCGTGACCAATGATTTTTATTTCATGAAAAACCTGCAGATTAATAAACAGGAGTTGACACCAATGAATGAGAACGCATTCTCCATATTGCCTGCTAAAAAAGATTCTATAAAAAAATCACTATCGCTGCTCACTGACGCGATGTATGAAACAGCAAAATGGATGCTGGTGAATAATAAGAAAAAAGATTAACCAGGCATTAAATCTTACTTCAAAAACTGTATTTTTTTTATTAAAAAAAGAACACTTGCCTTTCTTTTAAAATAGAATAGAGTGCATTTCAAAATGTCGCATCGTCGCGGTGAAAGTGGGCGGTGAGGACACAGCCCACGGCGGACCGCCCGGGTTGGTGTCCCCATCAACCCGCGACATTTTGAAATGCACCCATAGAATCCCCATTAAATTATCTGTCAGTTTTTCTTGTTAATTTTATCCCTCAATCTATAAAAAAAAGAATCAATTGACTGGGGAAAATTCTTTGAAAAATAACCATGCTTTTTTGAGCGGCGGAGGCGAGATGGGAAAACTGATCCGCGAAAAAGATTGGATTTCCACTCCCCTTGGAGATCCTGTACAATGGCCACAAGTCTTACGCACCATCGTTTCCATGATGTTAGACAATCCATTCGGAATGTATATCGCATGGGGCAAAGAATATACTCAAATATATAATGATGGCTTCAGGCCTATTCTCGGAGAATCAAAACATCCCTATGCTCTCGGCAACAGCAGCACAGAAACATTTGGAGAAATTTGGCACATCACAGGACCGATGTTTGAAGGAGTCATGAATGGCGTACCAGTGGCTTCACAGGATTTTATGGTGCCTTTGAACAGAAATGGCTTTATTGAAAACTGTTATTTTGATTTTGCGTACAGCCCCATCCGAAAGGACAACGGCGAAGTGGGTGGAGTATTAGTAACAGTAATTGAAACCACTGAAAAAAAGAAAGCCGTTGATGATTTAAAAGAAAGTGAGGAGCAATTACAATTTGCCATGGAAGCGGCTGATCTGGCCAGTTTTGATTATGCCCCCATTACTAATAAATTTTCTTCAAATGCGAAACTTAAGGAATGGTTTGGATTGTCATCTATGGAATTAATTGACCTAACTGATGCCATCAATTTAGTACAGAAAGATGAAAGGCAAAAAGTGTCGGACGCAATTTTGCAATCATTGAATTATTCTTCAGGAGGAATTTTTGATTTTGAATACTGCGTGATAAATCCTATTACAAACAAGAAAACTATTGTACATGCAAAAGGGAAAACATGGTTTAATGAAGACCAGGTTCCATACCGGATGAGTGGAATTTTGGAAGAAGTTTCCGACAGAACTATTACGCAAAGAAAAATTACGCAGAGTGAACAAAGATTCAGAAGCCTGGTGGAAAGTGCACCTTTCCCGATTGCGGTGTATGCCGGCAAAGAAATGGAAGTGGTATTGGCCAATCAATCCATGATAAAAGCGTGGGGTAAATGAGATAACGTGGTGGGCAAAAAATACCACCATATTTTACCCGAAT
>JBDSHT010000419.1:0-8235 GCA_039918315.1 Ginsengibacter sp.
TAAAACCAATTAAAACAGAAACAGAATACGCTAAAGCTCTTAAGAGACTTGAGGTAATTTTTGATGCACCAGCCAATACCAAAGATGGAGACGAAGCTGAAATTTTATCTTTGCTTATTGAAAATTACGAGGACGAACATTACCCAATTGAAGCGGCGGATCCCATTGAAGCAATTAAAATTCGTATGGAAGAGTTGAATTTGATGCAGAAAGACCTGGTAGGAATTGTAGGAGGAAAAAGTAGAGTATCCGAAATATTGAACAGAAAAAAAAGGTTAACTGTTGATATGATCAGGCAACTAGAACCACTTTTGAATATTTCTGCTTCTGTTCTGGTTAATAATTACCAGCTTTCAAAATAATTTATTTCTTCTTTAAAAAGAAAGTAAATACAACACATTGATTCGTCGAACACAATAGCATAAATGAAGACTTGTAATTTTAATAGTTAGCATGTATTTCCAGGTATTTAGTACTCGCTAAAGAATTTTGAGCCCAGTCATTTATTTGGCACGGAGGTCCACTTACATTATAGTGGATGTTTGAAATGTTAGGACTACACTTTAATTCAGGCGTCAGAGGCTAACAGTTTTCTATCACAATAGTTTCCCGACTGCAACAGGATCAACTAACCACTTTTTTGAGAAGATTACATATAAAGCCTTTTCGTGGCTAAATGGATATCGTATCTCAATTAAATAAGTTCACCATGTCAAAAACAAATAAACAAGAACAAAAAAGATTAAAAGAAAACTACGACAAAAATAAAAAATGGTTGAAGTGGGGACCCTATTTATCCGAGCGGCAATGGAGCACGGTAAGGGAGGATTATAGTGTCGGCGGCGATGCCTGGAATTATATTACACACGACATGTCGCGATCGAAAGCGTATCGCTGGGGCGAAGATGGGATTGCCGGAATTTCTGATGACAAGCAAAGAATTTGTTTTGCAATTGCCTTGTGGAATGGTAAAGATGAAATTTTAAAAGAAAGACTTTTTGGACTCACACCAGAAGATGGCAACCATGGAGAAGACGTGAAAGAATTGTATTACTACCTCGATAATACACCCACGCATTCTTACATGAAATATTTGTATAAATATCCGCAGGCAGCATTTCCCTACAAGGAACTGGAGCAAGTAAACAAAAGTCGTAGTAAAAATGAGGATGAATATGAAATTGATGATACCGGTGTATTCAATGATGGTCGCTACTTTGACGTTTTTATTGAGTATGCAAAAAATAGTGAAGAAGATATTTGTATCAAAATTTCTGTTCACAATAGATCGAAAGAAAATGCACCCATCACGGTGCTTCCCACTTTGTGGATGCGGAATCTTTGGGATTATGGATTGACCGATAAGAAACCTATTATAACGTTGACCCATGAATATACTGACTTTGGAGAAGTAAAAATTAATGATGAAAAAGCGGGAGAATATTTTTTATACTTTCAAAAACCGGAACGAATTTTATTTACCGAAAACGAAACCAACACACAACGATTATATAATGTTGCCAATAAAGAATCTTTTGTAAAAGATTCATTTCACGAGGCTGTTATCAACAACAATTTTGAAATATTTGACAATAAAGAAAGTGGTACCAAATGCGCACCTTTTTATTATTATGAGGTAGTTGCAGAGGATTCCATTTCCATTAATTTACGATTAAGCAAAAAACAAATTGAAAACCCTCTCGGAAAAAAGTTTGATGAAATATTTACCGAACGCTTGGAGGAAGCCGATGAATTTTACAAACAATTAATCACTACCAAAAACGAAGATTTAAAAAATATTCAACGGCAGGCTTATGCAGGCATGTTGTGGAGTAAACAATTTTATTTTATTGATATCCCTGATTGGCTCAAAGGTGATTCAGGTATGCCGGCACCGCCAGAGCCACGAAAGGAAGGACGCAATAGTGAATGGGCAACTTTAAATAATGAAGATATTATTTCCATGCCGGATAAATGGGAATATCCGTGGTATGCCGCATGGGATCTGCCATTCCACTGTATTGCGTTAGCCTCTCTGGATATGCAGTTCGCAAAAAATCAGTTGGTATTGTTGCTACGCGAATGGTACATGAATCCGTATGGCCAGTTACCCGCTTACGAATGGAATTTCAGTGATGTAAATCCGCCGGTACATGCGTGGGCATGTATTCAGATCTATAAAATGGACAAAGAAAGAACCGGAGTGGGCGACACTTTATTCTTGGAAAGGACTTTTCAAAAATTGCTGATCAATTTTACATGGTGGGTAAATCGCAAAGACCGATTGAACAACAATGTTTTTGAAGGAGGTTTCCTTGGGCTTGATAATATTGGAGTGTTTGACAGAAATAATGTGCCCGGTGGCGGAAACCTGGAACAGGCAGATGGCACAGCATGGATGGGAATGTATTGCTTAGACATGCTGGAAATAGCGCTGGAACTGGCACAAACCAATGAGGCTTATGAAGATTTAGCAACCAAATTCTTCGAGCATTTCACCTATATCGCCAGTTCCATAAATCATATCAGGGAAGATTTTAAAGGAGCCTGGGATGAAGAGGAAGGCTTTTTTTATGATGTTGTAAAAATGCCTGATAAAAGTTTTATACCAGTAAAAGTGCGCTCTTTGGTAGGCCTCACTTCATTGTTCGGGGTGCATGTTATTGATAAATCGTTGCTGAAAAAATTACCTGAATTTCATCGTCGCCTAAAATGGTTTGTAAAATACCAACAAAAAAATGACGAATACCAGGTGATTGAAAACATTGATAAGAAAGGAAAAATATTACTTTCATTAGCACCCTATAAAAGGTTGAAAAAAGTTTTATGTGCAGTACTCGATGAAAATGAATTCTTATCTCCGGTTGGAATTCGTTCACTTTCAAAAATTCACGAAAAGCCCTACCAGATAAACATTGGGGGCAAAGAGTTTGGACTTAATTATCAGCCAGGCGATTCCAATTCTTCTCTTTTTGGAGGAAATTCCAATTGGCGTGGACCTGTCTGGATGCCCATGAATTATCTTATGATAACCGCTTTGGAAAAGTATTATCAATATTTCGAAGAAGAATTATTGGTGGAACTTCCCTCCCACTCGGGTAATATGGCCAACCTAAAAACAGTTGCTCAAGAATTGCGTAAGCGGCTCACTGGAATTTTTACAACCGATGGCGACGGAAAAAGAAAAGTGAATGGGCAAAACGATTTATTCAATGATAACCAACACTTCAAAGACCTGGTTTTATTTTACGAATGTTTTCATGGCGACAATGGAAAGGGTGTGGGTGCTTCACATCAAACTGGATGGACGGGTATTATTGCGGAAATAATAAGGAAGGGAAGATAAGAGTTTTAGTTTCGGTCTTCATAAAATAAATCACCAATGAAATAAATATTGCAGATTTTATAAAGGCATTTTAAAATAAGGAAAATTAATTACCGGATTATTATATTATTGCTAAATGGCTGGATTGTTGAATGGATTTAATTCAGGCTGCTGAACGTAATAACAGAGCCTAAAAAACGAATTTTAAAACATTCTTAAATACCCACGACTTATGTGGCATACTTTTTTAGATTCTTCATCCTTTGTTTTAATTTTTTGTCTTCTATTAATTTTTTCAATTGGCTCCGGGATTTTTTGTGCGACTCTTTATAAAAAAAAATCTAATTGGGAAAGTTCCGGAATCGAAAATTCAATCGTAGGCATTTTCGCCCTTATCATTTCATTTACTTTTTTACAGGCCGGCAATGCCCATCGCGACAGGTCGGTCAATATTCACAAAGAGGCCAACTATATTGATATGATGTATCGATACAGTAAAGAATTGCCGGATTCATTTTACAGGTACACAAAAGGTGAATTGCTGAATTTTCTTTCCGCTCAGCTTTCTTATGAAAAATCGCATGATGAACAATTCTTCTACCGTGCCAAACTGGTAAGTGATGCTTATTGGTCAAAACTAAGAAAATACAAAAACCAGAAAAGTAATTCGCCTTACGTTGACCAGGTAAATAAAGTATCCGAATGCTTTGATCATATTCAATCTGCGGTTTCGCTAAATGCCTATTCCTATTATGAGCGAACCCCTTCCTTTGTTATGTTTCTTTTAATAGTTATTTCTTTGCTAATTGGGTTTTTGGTAGGTTTTATGAATGGCATAAAATCGAAAATTCATTTTTTAGTCCCCTTTATTTATTTTGTGTTAATCGCCTTAACCATGATGGTGATCAGTGATTTAAATAATCCCAGATTAGGACTAATAAAACCCAGTTTTCATCATCTCCAAATCACTTATGATTACATTAGCAAGGATTAAAACAAATGGGAATTTTCAGGCCAGGTCTGCAACGAGGATTCAAAAAAAAGTTTACAAACTGATTCATTTTGGGTCTTATTAAATCCCTATTTTTATACAAATTAAAACTTCATTTAAAATATGAAACCGATAACCATTTTGCTTGCCTTTACAACAATGGTACTATTTTCATGCAACGAATCTAAGACCAAAACCGAAGAATTTAGCGGTACAGATACTTCAAAAACCGTAGAAAACAAAGCAATGATTCCCTCATCGGCTTGCTATACTTCTATCAGCGGCAAAGACACTTTTAAATTAAAACTGGAAGTGTTCCCGAATGTGGCTACTGGAAAATTATCTTACCACTTTTCTGAAAAAGACAGCAACGACGGCACTTTTGAAGGCGAGCTTCGTGGTGATACTCTCTGGGCAAATTATACATTTGCATCCGAAGGAAAACAATCTATAAGAGAGATTGTCTTTTTGATAAAAGACAGTGTTGCCACCGAAGGTTATGGAGAAGTGGAAGAGAAAGATGGAAAGATGGCTTTTAAAAATAGAAATGAAATCACTTTCCAAAAAGGATTGGTGCTCCATAAAACTGAATGCGGTGAATATTAAGATAACACCAGTTAAGTACCGGATCTTTCTTAAAAATAATCACCCCACTACTATTAATATTTATGATTACAGAAAAACAGACACTTCTTTTTCCAGGGAAAATAATTTTCTTTCTTATTCCCCTGGTGCTGTCTCTACATTCTTTAACAGCACAGGATAACGAAAATTTTGGATTGCTGCGAAAATCTACCACCATGGCCGAACGATGGGAGCTTGGTCCGGAGAATAACAAAGGTCTTTTTCTAATAACGTCATATCGGCCAGTGTATGTAACCGCAGGAAGATGGTCAAACGATCCGAATGAAAAACCAACTAGCGAAAACCCCGCTTACACACTTCCTTTTAAAGTGCCGTATAATAATTATGAGGCCAAATTTCAGTTTAGTTTCAAAACAAAAATTGCAAGAAAATTATTTTGGGGAAATGGAGATATTTGGGTAGCGTACACTCAAAAAGCCCATTGGCAAATTTACAATGAGAAATTGTCAAGGCCATTCAGAGAACTAAATTATGAACCTGAATTAATTTTAAATTTTGCGACAAACTATAAAATTTTAGGATTGGATGGTAAGATGTTTGGTATCATTTTTAACCATCAATCAAATGGTAAAGTATTGCCGCTTTCCAGGAGTTGGAATCGTGTGATATTACAGGCTGGTTTTCAAAAAAATAATTGGCAGGTAACATTGCGGCCTTCATTAAGGTTGCATGATGAAGAAGATGAAAACCCGGCGATTGCTGATTATGTAGGCCGGGCTGAGGCTATTGTAGTTTACAATACAGGCAAACACCAACTGTCATCCCTAGTTACACATTCTATGAAATTTAAAAACGGCGGAAGAGGCAGCATACAATTGAATTGGGTATTCCCAATTATTAATAATTTCAAAGGAATGCTACAGGTATCGGATGGCTATGGCGAAACCCTTATGGATTACAATCACAGGCAAACTACTATTGGGTTAAGTGTTTCATTGGTTGAATGGTAACTGCCGCAGCGAAGAGATTTATATAAGGATTTTAAACTGCTTATTATTTTTTCAACTCAAAAACTTTGTTTGCCATAATTATTAAGCAATGCCGAATGAACAAAATTTTTTAGAGAAATTACACCAAACATTTAATACTATTGGCCGTGAAAAAGTAATTCAAAAAGGTGAATTTCTTACAAGGGAAGGCGACATTGAAAGAAACTTATACTTTATCGAAAGCGGTGCTGTGCGGGTCTTTTATCTAACAGAGTTTGAAGAACACATTGTAAGGTTTGGATATGAGGGATCAATCATTAATTCACTTTCATCATTCATAAAAGAAACACCATCCGAATTTTATATCGAAGCAATCCGTAAAACTGTTGTAAAAATAATTTCGAAAACAGAGTTGATCAATCTGCGAAATGAGACCGAAGAAAATTTGAGACAATATATTATCCTGATTGAATCTTTGGCGACTCAACAGATTGATCGTGAAATTGATTTACTGATTACCTCTCCTTCTCAAAGATTAAAAAGAGTCTTAGATAGAAGCCCGACCTTATTTCAACATGTACCATTAAAATACATCGCGAGCTATCTCCGAATGAAACCAGAAACCCTTAGCCGGATTCGAAATTCTTGACTTCAATCAAGGTCAGTGAAAATTAACGCGCACATCTTTGCAAAAAATAATAACAGATGAAAGCAAGACAAGGAGCAGTAATTGAAGAACTTCTGTACATCACAGACTCTGTGATAAAGACAGCGAATGCATTTAAAGAATTATCTGAAGACGAATTCAACGCTAAGAAAGATCCAACTCAATGGAGTATTCTGGAATGTCTTGAGCATCTCAATCTGTACGGTGATTTTTATTTACCAGAGATTGAAAAACAATTGTTGAAAGGTGCGAAAGCCGACGAGAATACAATTTTCAAAAGCGGGGTAATTGGAAATTATTTTGCCAACCTAATGAAAGCAAACGATGGCAAAATGAAAAAGATGAAAAGTCCAAAAGATAAAAATCCAATCAACTCAAAATTATCAGTTATTACCATTAATCGATTTTTAAAACAGTCAGAAAAACTAAAGCACCTGCTTAACCAGGGAAGAAATATTAATCTTACAAAAACCAAAGCTGCCATTTCACTATCAAGTATGATCAAGTTAAGATTAGGAGATACTTTTCGTTTTTATGTTTATCATATTGAGCGGCACGTATTGCAGGCACAGAGAAATGTAAAATCTCACCAAAAAGTTTTACAGCCGAAGCAAACACAGATTGCTTAAACTATAAAAGAATATATGTAAAGCAGGCAGTTCTATACAATGCGCGATCAATGTAAGAAAGAGTCAATTTTAATGTTCCGCTTTGACGATAAATTTTTCCAAACTCGGTACATTAATATTCCAATTTTCACGTTAATGCTATAATCAACTTATAGTATTTTGAAAAAACTCTTTACATTATTTGTATTGTTTGGGGCCATGCTTCACATTTTTGCACAGCCGCTGAATGATACTGCCGTAACATTAGTTCCTCAAAAAGACAATATAATTACCGAGGAAACAATTCTCAAAATTGAAAACCTTGGTGCGGATATCAATACGTCTCTTCCTGAATTGAGACCGACTATTTCTGCGGATGGTAATCTGCTTTTTTTTATTTGTCAAAATCATCCATACAATACCAAGTATGGCGCAGTACCCAACTCCCAGGATATCTGGTTTTCAGAAAGAGACAGTTTGGGAAAATGGAGCAAAGCAGTCCATCTTGGTGCACCATTAAATAGCGAAGAATACAATGCGGTGTTTTGGATTTCGCCGGACAATAACAGGATATTAATTCGCAATGCTTTTATCCACGGAGATTATTTTGGAAATGGTGTCAGCATGTGCTACCTCACTAAATATGGCAACTGGAGTAAACCAAATATGCTTCAAATAAAAAACTATGACAAGTACGATAGGGGCAGGCAATATGGAGCCACCATGGCTAATGATGGGCAAACATTATTGCTATATATGTCAGAAGAAAGAGATAGTCGCAACAATGATATTTACGTTTGTTTTTTAGAAAAAGATGGAACATGGACAGAGCCAAAAAGTTTGGGTAAAAAAATTAATTTAAAAAAGAATAATGAGATGACCCCCTATCTCGCGTCCGATGGAGAAACGATGTACTTCAGCAGCGACAGGCCCGGAGGCCTTGGTGACAATGATATATGGAAATCAAAAAGATTGGACAGCACGTGGCAGAAATGGAGTGAACCGATAAATTTAGGTAGCCCCATCAACACCCCGGATTGGGATGCATTTTTTACATTGGATGCAGGAGG